>NZ_DATEMB010000047.1:0-56974 GCF_035276005.1 Rhizorhapis sp. | reverse complement strand
CCGATCGCCAGGTCCGCGCGCCACTCGCTCTCCAGCCCCAGGCCGACCACCGTCAGCCGGTTGCGCGCCCTGGCCTTGATATCAAGGCGCCAGGGCGAGCTGCGCGCGGCGTCATCCTCTTCTACCACCTCGCCCCGCCGGTTGATCTCGATCACCTTGAGCTCTGGCACCTCGGCGACCGCGCTCGCCCGGCCCAGCATGAAGCGGCTGCGGACAAGCTGCACATCGCCGGAAATGATCCCGCCCACGCCATTCGACTGGATGGAGAGCGGGCCGGTGACGGTCGCGCCAATATCGTCCCGGTCCAGCAGCACCGCATTTTCCGCCTGCAAGCGCATGTCGATGCCGATCCCCGCGGGCACGCCCAGGTCGAAGCTGCCGCCACCCGAAACCGTCCCGCCATTTTTCGACTGCCCGCTGAAACTGGAAAGCACCAGGCGCGAGCCGGTGAAGCTCCCCCGCGCCTTGACGTTGCTCAGCGCCATTCCGGTGATGGGGCTGGAAAAGCGGGCGTCATCGGCTACGACCGAACCTCTGATGGCAGGCGTTGCCAGTGACCCGCGCGCGTCCATTCCGACAGATATGGGCCCCGACAGGTCGAAGGTCTCGACGTTGGTCAGTCGCCATAATGTGTCAGCCGGTCCGTTATAGCGAAGCTGCGCAAACAGCGTTGCCCGCATCAGCCGGTCAAGCACATAGCCCTGCCCCAGTGGCACGAGCCTTAATTGGGCCTTGCCGATGGTCTTGCCCTCGCGAACCACCACTGCCCGCGCAACCGCGCTGCTGCTGGTGAGGGCGGCATTCACGCCCAGATCGACCGGCTGCGACGACACCGCCAGGCCGGAACGGGTCAAGCCGCGGATACGCAGTTGCGCAGCACCTGTGGGCAGCTCGTCCCTCACCCCCACATAGCTCAATGTGCCCGACGCAACGCCGCCAAGTCCCAGCTCCTCATTATAGATGTCGAGCAGGCTGAGCGGCAGGCGGTCCAGCCGCGCCTCCAGGCGCGTGCTTGGGCCGCCAAGCTCGCCCGACAATTGCGTCCGCCCTCCGGCAAAGGCGATCGTGGTGGGCGCGAGAGCCCAGCCGCCGTCATCACGGCTGGTGAGTACGGCCGGGCGAACCAGGCGGATGGGCTTGCGGTCAAGCGTTCCGCTTGCATTCAGCGCAACGCGGCCCGGTGCAATATCGGCGTCGAAACGCAGGTCGAACAGCCGTCCCCGCTGCCCCGACAGGCTTGCCGTGGCAGTGCCCCGGCCATCCACCAGACGAGTGCTTGCGTCGATCCGCCCGACGCGCATCGTACCTCGCCGGACGCCCCGAGCGTGAAGCGCGGCATCGACGGTGGTTCCCTGCGGCCCCAGGATAACGGAAGCCGTCATCGTTCCCCGGCGCACGCGGAAAGCCGGGGGTCCGGCGAAGTCCGCGTTCTGCGCGTTCAGCTCCGTCCTGACCTGCTGCACGCCGTTCACCGGCTGCAGCGCGACAAAGCCCGTCATGCCGCCGCCCGAAATCTCCAGCCGCCCGTCAAGTCCGCCGGTGACCGGCCTGATCTGACCCGATGCGGCGGTTTCCGAAACCGAGAGGCGCTCAATATCGATCACGGCATCTCCGCCGCGCGGCAGCAGAATGCGTCCTTCCCCGTCAAAAGGCCCCAGCCGCGATCCGCCCTCCACGGTAAACTCGAAGCCCGTGGGATCAGGCGTCAGCTTGACCCGGACATTGGCGAGGCCAGCCGCGTCCAGCGGCCGCGCCAGCACCAGGTCCACGCTCGGGCGGTCGATCCTCCCGTCCAGCGTCAGCCGCAGCGGACCATAGCGCCGATGATTTCCCGCGCCGGACAAAAGGAAAGTCCCATTGGGACGGCGATAGCCATTGGCGCTCAGCCTTAACTGCGGTGCCTCCAGCTTGATGCCGCCCAACAGCAACCGCCCGTCAGGGCCCAGTGACAGGTTGGTGAACACGCTGGGCAAGCCGCCTGCCAGCCCTCGCAAAAAGCCATTGTCCAGCCGCCGCACATCGGCCCGCGCCCTGCCGCTCAATGAAAAGGCGCCGCCCTTGCCCGGCACCGCACGAATATCCGACCGCACATCGACCAGTCCCAGACCTGGCATCAGCAAGCCACGGATGTTTCCGGTCAGCGCCGCATCAAATTTGCCTGTCGAAAGATCTGCCAGCAGTACCAGTTGGCTGCGGAGCTTTGCCGCATAAAGGCGCATCTTGTTGCTGGTTATGGTCTGCCCTTTAAGCTGCAACATGCCCTTCAGCGTCAGGTTGGCGAAAATCCCTTCGATCACCTGACCCTGACCGATCATCCGCCGCGCGTGCATATCGATCGGGATCAGCGTCGGCCCTTCCTTTCGCACCTGACCTTCGCCAGAAGCGCGCATGGCGATGAACCGCGTAGCCCCAAAGGCAAGCTCCGGTGCCGTCAGCAGATATTCGAACCGCGCCTGATCAAGGGGCCCATCGAGCCGGAACTTCAACTCCACCTTCCGGCCTCTAGCTGCTTTCACGAAAGCCGAGGGCCGCCGCAACCATGTCTCGATCCGCAAATCGTCGATCAGGCTGTGCGCCAGGTCGATGCCGCCGCGCGCGGTCAGTTCGATTGCCTCTGAACGCAGGCCAAGCTGCCCTTTGAGGAACCGCCGCTCAAATGTGCCAGAGGCATCCACTTCCAGACTCGGCTCGGACAGGCGGCCGATCAGGCCCGGACGCAAAAGCTGCGGCTGCACCGCTCCTGTCAGCCGGTACTGTCCCTTTGCCGCCTCCATGCTGAGGTCCGCCAGCGGTTTGTTATCGAGCCTGGCGGTCAGCGCTCCTTTCCATCGGGTCCAGTTCCCCTCGCCCGCAATCTGCAAGCTTGCGTGCTCTTTAAGGCCCGCCAGCGTTCCCACAAGACCATTCTCCGGCGCATTCACATCGGCCCGGATATCGAACATGTCTTCATCTGGCCGCGAATCCAGCGTCAGCAGGATACGGTCATCTTCCCCAATCACCCGGCCATAAACGTCCAGCCTGGCCCGGCCGGAGAAAATTTCCACCCGCCCGCCAAGCGCCGCCAGATGAGGCTGGCCCGTAATCGGCTTTGCGACCAACAAGCGGCCCACCGCCAGATGCGCCAGCCTGATGTCAAAGTCAGGAAGAATCGGCCCCTTTTTCGCGCTGGGAACGAATTTCGGCCATTTGTGCAACGTCGCTTCGGGTACGCCCAAGCGGTCGATATCCAGCCGATTGGAAAACCAGGCAAAGGGCCACCATTCCAGTTCCACGCGCGGCGATGAAAGGAACAGCCCCTTGGGATCATAGAGCCGGACGTCCTTCAACACGGCCTTCTTGTAAATGCTCCCCTCTATCCCGCCGATGCGGATCTTTAAGCCGGAGTTCGGCGCCAGCATCGCGATCCGGTCCGCAATGAAGCGGTGCCCCATGCCGGTATCCAACCAGGCAAGACCAGCCGCCAGCACAAGCAGCGCGGCGACCAGCGCGCTGAACACCCAGTGCCGCGCCTGGAAGCGGAATCGGCGCGGAGGCGGGGTTTCAGCTTCGCCGGCCATCAAAACGCCTGCCCCAGCGATACATAGACCGCGACCTTCGGATCGCCGGGCTGCGGATTGAGCGGGGTACCCACATCGATCCGGATAGGTCCGAAGTTGCTATAATAACGAAGGCCAAGCCCGGCACCCAGTTGCAGATCGCCGAAGTTTGGCAATTGGCCCGTCGAAATATTACCGGCATCGACAAAGGGCACCACGCCGAAATTACCGAAACGGATACGCGCTTCGAGCGAAAACTCCGCGAGGCTCCGTCCGCCAATGGGATCGTCATTTGCATCGCGCGGTCCGATATCCTGATAGCCATAGCCGCGCACCGATCCGCCGCCGCCAGCATAGAAGCGCCGGGAAGGAGCGATCTGGTCGCGCTGCGCACCTACAATGGTGCCGAGCCGCACACGCCCAGCGAGCACTACCTTGCCGGTCACTGGCTGATAGGCGCTGCCGTCAAGTTGCGCCCGGACATAGCCGAGAGTGCCCGATTGAAAGGACAGTTCGGGCGACACCCTCATCCCCAGCCTGAAGCCTCTTTTCGGATCGAGAAGGTCATCGCTTCCGTCATAGGCAAGACTGAGCGGCAGCGCGCCGATGAAGAAAGTCCGCCTACGCGGCGTCGCCAGCGGCCCCACGGAATCGCGCTCGTCAGAAGCCAGCAGTTCCGCGCCGACGGACCATGTCCATTTCCGCTGAAAGATCAGGTTCGTCTGCCGCTCCAGACTGCCGGAAACCTGCAGCGTCTTTGCATCATAGGCGTCGCGGTCGATATTGCTGGCGGAAACCTGTGCGTTCAGCACCTGGTCGCGCTTGCGGAAATTATTGCGGCGGTAGATGGCGGCGACCGACTGCTCCTGCGTTCCAGCCACGCCCCGGAAAGTCATCGCCCCTTCCGGTGGAAAGAAATTGCGATGCTGCCAACTCGCCTCCGCACGAATGCCCTCGCCGGTGCCATAGCCGATCTGTCCCGCCACCGTGCGAGCAGGGGCGCGCTCCAGATCGACCGCTAGGTCAACGGTTTGCCCATCGCCAGTCTCCTTGGGCGTCATCGTCACGGATGAAATGAGGCCGGTCGCAATCAAGGCCCGCCTGAGATCAGTGACTTCCGAGGTGCGATAGGGATCACCCGGCTTGAACCGGGCAATGCGCTGCACATGGCGAGCGCTGAAGATGTCGCCCTCCGGCACCTGGATATTCCCGAAACGCCGATAGCCCGCCGTTTCCACCGGCACCGTCAGATCGCCAACCCGATCATCCCTGTCGACGCGCACAACCGGCTCCTGGACCTTTGCGAAGGGATAGCCATTCTCGCCCAGCGCAGTCGCCAGGCCAAGCCGGGCAGCGACAATTTCGTCGGCATCGATCGGATCGCCCGCCTTTACCGGGAAGGCCTTGTACAGCGCGTCCCGGTTTTCCGTCGCCTGTTCGAGGCCGGGCAGTTTTACCTCATCGAGGACATATCGCTGCCCCGGATCGACATCCAGCACGACCTGAAGCCGCTCATTCTCTTTCGCGGGAACAAGCTCGCTTATGACACGCGCATCATAATAGCCCTTCGCACGCAGGATGCGCTGCAGCAGCTCTATGTCCTCCTTGGACCGGCGGTTGATCTGGGCGACGTTGGATTCGTCCCCTTCGCCCTGGCGCAGAACCGACAAGTCATTGAAACGTTCGCGGAACTGGTCATCGGCAATCTCGTCCACGCCCCGCAGCACGACACGATATTTGATCTCGCTGGTGTAGTCGACCGCCGGCGCAGGTTCCACCTCCGCCGCCACTGTTTTTCCCTCAGCGCCCTTTTCGTCGGGTTCGGCAGTGGCCTCTTCCATCTCCTCCAGCGGACTTACGCTGTCGGGCCGTTCCATATCCGGCCAGTCTACGCCAAGTCCGGGCATGGGGTCCATTGGCGATTGCGGATCAAGCGGCTGCGCTTCCTTTCCGCCTTGGTCCTGCGCAAGAGCCTGCGGGAGCGAAACGGCGATTATGAACGCGCAACTGAAATATCGGATCGCACGCAAACGGAAAGGCAATTCGCCACAGGACATGGTTCTGTCCTAACCATTTGGACTAGGCTGCGCCAGCCCGCTCATGGTCAGGCCAGGGGCAATTGCGCCGGGTGGTATCTTTCCGCCGTGACGGCAATCACGGTTGCCGTGAGTCTTTGCGTCTTTGCGAACCGTCCGGTAAACACGGACCTGTCGTAAAAGGATAACGTCGTCACCACTGATCGGTACGTCCGCTCTTCACGTCACAAAGCTAACGCGCGCTGCGGGGCTACCTGTCAGAAACTCCGCTCCAGGCGGTCGAGAAGCTGCCGGGCGGGACTAGATGGGATCATGGGCATGATCTCCCCATTCGCGATCATGCTGCCTTGCAGGCGCGCCACACGATCATAAAGGTCCTGGCTCGCCTCGATCAGCGACCGTGCCGCAAAAGGGAAGCGAGCGACGACGCCGGGATCGGACCGGGCAGTGTCGCCGAGTTGATGCCGTGGATCCGACAGTTCCGTGCTGTGCAGCTCGCCATTCAGCACCGCCCGCTGGGTCAGCAGCCAGGCAATGATGTGCATCAGCCGCGTCGTCACCTTCAGCGATTCACAGGAAAAGCTGACCCGCACCATGATGTCGAGCGCTTCACGGTCCATGTCGGCCTGCGCATCGAAATAGCCCCGCGCTTCGTCGGCCATGACCATCGCCTCGACATAAAGGCTGTCAATCAGCTTCCGACTCATTTCGCGCGATATGGTGCCATCCTGCATCTTGTTTGACTGCCACAACGATGCGGGGATGTCAGGCGCATTAAGCACCTTTTTGATAGAAGAGCCGCGCCGTATCGAATTGGGGCGGCTGGCATGACACAAGAGCATAGGCGCCCCCAAAAACCGTCGCTTCAGCGAAGGCAGAGGCCCCGCTTCCGTTTTCAATGACTTGCTCAGCCAAGCGGGGTCCCCTGCCTGCTTGAGGACGACGAGCTTGAGGCTGCCCCCGTCCAACGATCCTAAGCGATAATATCCGGAATCAACGCATCCTCGAGCGTCGCCATCTCATCGCGTAACCGCAATTTGCGCTTCTTCAGGCGGGCAAGTTGCAAATCATCCCGGCCGCTCGAGTCGGCCAGAGCGCTGATCGCCATGTCCAGATCGCGATGTTCAACACGCAAGACTTCCAGGCGGCGCATGATCTCTTCAGGGGTCATAAAGACAGCATTCCCGTTCCGGAAAAGGCAGTTGGCGGGACTATAGGAGGGAATGGCGACACGGGCCATCGCAAATCCTCAATCGGCCCGTCGAACAGGCAGAAAAGAGTGGAAGACAGGAGGGAATTTTCGTGATTTACTCCGTTCTCCATGTCCTAACTCATCCAGGAGGATATATATGGAGAACAGCCACATCTCAGCTCTACAGGCCAAGCATGCCGGCCTCGACGAACGCATCAAGGCCGAAAACAGCCGCCCCCTCCCCGATGCCATTCTCCTTGCAGAACTCAAGAAACAGAAATTGCGAATCAAGGAAGAGCTGAAGGCGCACTGAACCATAAGCCCGATCCCGGAACCGGCCCTTTTCGGGCCGGACCGGACATGGCATTAGCGTTGGGCCAGGCCCGTCTCCGGCTCCCGGAGAAGGGTGTTCGAAACTTCACTTTTGGCAAGCGCCGGTTCCAGCACCACTGGGAGTTCTCCCTAATCGTCGCGGGAAATCTTCTCCTGGCGCTCGTGGCGTTCCTGCGCCTCGACCGTCATTGTAGCGATGGGGCGCGCTTCCAGGCGGCCTAGCGAAATAGGCTCACCAGTCACTTCGCAATAACCATATTCGCCATCGTCAATCCGGCGAAGGGCGGCATCGATCTTGGCGATCAGCTTGCGCTGCCGGTCGCGCGTACGCAGTTCGATGGACCAGTCGGTTTCGCTCGACGCGCGGTCATTAAGGTCGGGCTCGCGAAGCGGTTCATTCTGCAATACCGCCAGCGTGCCTTCTGCTTCGCTAAGGATTTTCTTTTTCCAGTTAAGGAGCGATTGCCTGAAATATTCGAGCTGCCGCTCATTCATGAACTCTTCGTCCGGGGAAGGACGGTAACCATCCGGGAGGATGACCTGTCCTCGTTTGGGGGTTTCCATATCTTCCGGAGAATTCACAACTGATGCCATAAGGCCTCCGCAACAGTGCCCGCAGCCTCGCCAGCCGCTGGACTATTTGACTTGGTTGGGCGCCTATACCCGTGCTCCACAAACCGCACAAGCACCCATGTTCGAAGAAGCGTCCATATTCTTTCAGTTGCCCTTTCATTTTCATGAACCTGTGACATCTGTTGCTTCCTTGGCCCGCCATGGGACAGTTTCAGCGCGCTTGGTCAGGTTGGAGGACGAACTGAAAGCATCCGCAGTTTCAGTTGCTTCGTCCATCCAAAATGACCTGACGCTCCATCCTGGACTTAACAGAAACTCGACCCGGCGCTTCATTGCAGGACATTAACCAAGTTCAGTTACGAATTAGCAACTAAATCGCACGTCCACCGAACAAAAATACAGTTAATCCGATTGCGATGGGCGGCTTCTTCTGCCCTTTTTACGGATATCGGGAGCGTAACGGTGAAGGAAGACCCCGTTTCGCATGGGCAACAACAAGAGTATCGAGCGATGTCAGTACGGATGGCCTTAGCGAAACTTTGCGCTTGCGCTTGCGGAGGAGCGATCCTTGGCGGCGGTGCAGTTCATGTGGCCGAGTCCTCACCGCGTCCTGCATATGTGAAGGCCAGCAAGGCTTCGGCAAAGGCGTCGGTGAAGCGTGTGCGCCGGACCGTCAAAACGGTATCCTGCGCACCTGCCGCTGTTACGGTGATCACGCCCGCCGCGCCCGTTCCCCTCCCGCCCGCACCCGTCCCTGTCCCGGCCGAAATGGCGATGGCTGGCGGCGGAGCTGTTCCGGTCGTCGTGGGGGGTAGCGGCGGCTTTGGCGGCAGCAGCGGTTTCTTCGGCGGCTTCTTCGCCGGCGGCTCCGGCGGCGGCAGCGTAGTGGTTTCGTCAACAACCAGCGGCGGATCAAGCAGCACCAGTGGCGGTTCCACAAGCTCGGGGGGAAGCTCCTCCAGCACCAGCGGCGGATCGACGAGCACCGGAGGAAGCTCGACCAGTACAGGTGGAAGCTCGACCAGCACCGGCGGCAGTTCCACCAGCACGAGCACGGGCGGGAGCTCCACGAGCACCAGCACCGGGGGGAGTTCGACCAGCACCAGCAGCGGCGTGGTCAGCAGCACGTCCTCCACATCGAGCAGTTCATCGAGCTTTGGCGGCAGTTCGACGAGCACCAGCTCATCCACTTCCTCCTCGACCAGCAGCAGCACCAGTTCGTCGACCTCTTCCTCGACGGGTAGCAGTACCTCCAGTTCGACCAGCACCGGCGGTTCGACCAGCACGAGCACCGGCGGCACCCAGGTCCCCGCCCCGCCCATGGCCCTGCTTTTCGGCGCCGCCGCAGCGGCTCTGGTGGCGCGCCGGCGGATCACGGCGAAGCGGGACGGGAAGGTCTGACCAGAACCCATGTGAAACCAATTAAGGCGTCGGGACCCCGCTTTTCCTCAATTTTGCAAGCTAGGCGGGGTCCCTGGCTGCGGCCGAAAGCCGCAGCTTATCCTCAGCGCCCGCCCTGCGGGCAGTCGAAGGGCACGGACGACGGAATTTGGGGGTTCTTACGCCTGCCCTCCCCTCACGCCTGAAGGATGATCTTCTCGATCTCCGTTACCGGATGCCCCGTCAGGTCCTTGCCGATTTCGCCGACGATCCGCTGTTCGACCTGCTTGTGATAATGCTTTCGCATGGCCCCCAGGGTTCTGGGAGCCGCCACAACGATCAGCTTGTCGAACTCATTGTTGAGCGCCCGCTTCTTCAGCATATCAGCCATTTGTGCGGCAAAGCGATCCTGCTCGAGTTGATGGAAATCGGTTTCCTCATAGGCGCTTCGATGCCCGCCTACACTGGAAAATGCCCGGCCCGGCTGATCGCTCCCCTGTTCACGATCGGGGGGATTGTCCTGCACGATCTCCCGTTCCAGCTCCAGCTTGGGGACATCAGCAAAGCCGCCATTGCGGAAAAATAGCGCCTTCTCTCCGTCCAGAACGACGACACAGGTATCGCGCGCCAGCTTCATGTCGCTTCTCCTATTATGGCAACAGGATAAGGAACGAGCAGGATGCGCCCCGGTTGCCTAATAAGCAAGGCTTTCGACCACTGGACTTGCCACCGTCACATTCCGGCTTATTAGGTGTCGGCCATGCATGACATCCGACTGATCCGCGAAAATCCGGCTGCTTTCGATGCTGGCCTGGCAAAAAGAGGTCTCGAACCAATCAGCGCTGAGCTGCTTGCGCTTGATGAAAAAAAACGTTCGATTTCAACGCAGATGCAGCTTTGCCAGGCCCGCCGCAATGAAGCGAGCAAGCTGATCGGCCAGGCGATGGCCCAAAAGGACATGGAAAAGGCCGAGGCGCTGAAGGCCGAAGTCGCCGAACTGAAGGAGCGCCTGCCGCAGTTGGAAGCCGAGGACCGTGCCATCGGCGAAGAGCTTCAGTCCCTGCTCCTCGCCATCCCCAACCTGCCCGCCGATGACGTGCCGTTGGGGACTGACGAAAGCGAGAATCTGGAGCAAGCCCGCTGGGGCACGCCCCGCAGCTTTGATTTCACGCCTCAGGATCACGCCGACTTCGGCCCCGCGCTCGGCCTGGATTTCGAAGCCGCCGCAGCCATTTCGGGGGCCCGCTTCGCGGCTCTTCGCGGCCAGATGGCTCGCCTCCACCGTGCGCTCGCCCAGTTCATGCTGGACCGGCAGAGCGGCGGGAATGGCTACGAGGAAGTCAATCCTCCCCTTCTGGTGCGGGATGAAGCGCTGGTCGGCACTGGCCAGCTTCCAAAATTCACCGAAGACCTGTTCCGCACCACGGACGGCCGCTGGCTGATCCCGACGGCGGAGGTCAGCCTCACCAATCTGGTCCGCGAACAGATCGTTCCTGAAACCGCGCTCCCGCTACGCTTTACCGCGCTCACCCCCTGCTTCCGCTCGGAAGCGGGGAGCGCCGGCCGCGACACGCGCGGCTTCATCCGCCAGCACCAGTTCGAAAAGGTCGAGTTGGTCGCCATCTGCCGCCCTGAAGACTCGGAGGCCGAGCACCAGAAGATGCTCGCCGCAGCAGAAGGAATATTGCAGGCGCTTAATCTCCCCTATCGCCGTGTCCTGCTCTGCACCGGCGACATGGGCTTTGGTGCGCGCAAGACCTATGACCTTGAGGTCTGGCTGCCGAGCCAGAATAGTTATCGGGAAATCAGCAGCGTCTCCAATTGCGGCGACTTCCAGGCCCGCCGCATGAACGCCCGCTACAAGCCGGAGGGCGAAAAGAACACGCGCTTCCTCCACACCCTCAACGGTTCCGGCCTGGCAGTCGGCCGGACACTTGTGGCGGTGCTCGAAAATTATCAGCAGGCGGACGGCAGCGTCATCATTCCAGAGGTGCTGGCGCCCTATATGGGCGGCATCACCAAGCTGGAGGCCGCGAAAAACTAATCGTCGTCCCTGCAGAGACAGGGACCCCGCTTCTTCCTGCCGAGTGTCAAGCGGGGCCGCTGCCTCGGCGAGGCCAGAGCATCAATGAGAAGGCAAGATAATGCGCATCCTCCTCACCAATGACGATGGCGTCCACGCACCGGGCCTGAAGGTTCTGGAGAAGATCGCCCGCACCCTATCCGACGACATCTGGATCGTCGCTCCCTCTGAGGAGCAGTCGGGCGCCGGTCACAGCCTCACCCTCACCCGCCCGGTCCGCGTCCGCAAACATGGCGAACAGCATTTCAGCGTCACCGGCACCCCCACCGACGCCGTCATGATGGCTTTCGGCCATTTGATGAAGGACACGCCGCCCGACCTCGTTCTTTCCGGCGTCAACCGCGGATCGAACATTGCCGAGGATGTCACCTATTCCGGCACCGTATCCGCCGCGATGGAGGGATCGCTCGCAGGCCTGCGCGCCATCGCGCTCAGCCAGACCTATTCGCGCGAGGGGATGGGCGACACTGTCCCCTTCGCCTGCGCCGAAGCCTGGGGTGAAAAGGTTCTTCGCCCGCTGCTCGATATTCCGATGGCGCCGCGCACGCTCTTCAACATCAACTTTCCTGCCGTCGAGCCGGAACAGGTCCGCGGGATAAGGGCGGTGCGGCAGGGCTTCCACGACTATGGCCGCTCGAAGATTGTCGAGGGCACCGATCCACGCGGCTACCGCTATTATTGGTTCGGCCTCGAAAGCAGCATCCGCACCCCGGACAAGGGCACCGACCTGGAGGCTGCGGCGGAAAGCTACATCACCGTCACGCCGCTGCACCTCGACCTGACCCATTATGACAGCCTGGACCAGTTGCGCTCCGCATTTGACGGCTGAATCCAGATCGTTAAACAGCAAGAGGCTGACCAACAGCTTGGGGGAAGGACCTTGCCGCAGCGCGCCTGTTCCACTGTCCGTCTCGCTATTGCCCTGGTGGTCGTGGCAAGTCTTGGCGCCTGCATCCCGCCCAGCGCCGATACGCCCGTCAGCAAGCCTGCGCCTCAGAGGGCAGCCCCGCGCCTGCCCACAGACCTTGTCGCACTCATCGAGCCCGAACCGGTCTGGGAAGCCCGAAAGGTCGCGCCCAATGCCCAACAGGTCGCCGAAAGCCTCTACACCGTCCAGCCGGGCGACACGTTGCGCAGCATCGGCAATCGCACCGGCGCCGGTTCTGAAATGCTGGCGCTGGCGAATGGCCTGGAGGCACCCTATGTCATTCGCCCCGGACAGAAGCTTCGCGTTCCCGCCGGTCGCTACCATTTGGTGTCAGAGGGGGAAAGCGGCATCGCGATCGCCCGCGCCTATGGCATTGCCTGGCGCGACATTGTCGACCGCAACGGCCTGGAAGACCCCTTCATCCTCCGCAATGGCCAGCGGCTGCTGCTGCCCGATCCCGGCAAGCGGCCGCAGACGATGGAGGAACGCGCCGCGGCCTTTCGCATCGACATCGACGACATCCTGACCGGCGGCCAGCCCGCGCTCAGGGAAGGCGAAGAGACGGCAAGGGCAACGCCCACGCCAAAACCCCTTCCCGCCACCGCCGCGATCACCGAACCCTCCCGCTTCACTGGCAGCTTCGCCTGGCCGATCAAAGGCAAAGTCCTGTCTCCCTTCGGCCAGTTCGGCAGCGGCCTGCGCAATGACGGGCTCGACATCGCCGTACCCAAAGGCACCCCCATCAAGGCCGCCGCCGATGGCGTGGTCGCCTATGCCGGGGACGAGATCAAGCTGTTCGGCGGCCTTGTCCTCATCAATCATGGCAGCGGATGGGTGACGGCCTATGGCCATGCCGACAGCCTCAATGTCGTTCGCGGCCAGAAAGTGACCAGGGGACAAGTCATCGGCCTTTCGGGCGCCAGCGGCTTCGTCTCCGAACCCAAGCTGCATTTCGAAATCCGCCGGGACCGCAAGCCGGTCGACCCGCTCCTGCATCTGCCGAAATCTTAAAAAGAGGTGCGCCGGTCAGTTTTTCCTCTTCAGTGGGAGAGGACATTGCAGGCTTGGCTACTGGCAGCCTAGCCGGAGTTGGTGAGGGCATCCGCCCTATAGGTAGCATGAAGCCCCTCACCCAACTTCGACTAGGGCTTCGCCAGCCAAGCCTATGTAT
The DNA here is from genome assembly GCF_035276005.1 of Rhizorhapis sp. Classification (NCBI taxonomy): domain Bacteria; kingdom Pseudomonadati; phylum Pseudomonadota; class Alphaproteobacteria; order Sphingomonadales; family Sphingomonadaceae; genus Rhizorhapis; species Rhizorhapis sp. The sequence continues at coordinate 43,742 of NZ_DATEMB010000047.1, read as the reverse complement.
CCCTCTCCCACTGGAGAGAGGGAACAGAGCATGAGACCAAAAGCTCATTATCAGCGAACCATCCAAAGCAGGTGACATCTGTGCCAATCATCCCTATTTGGCGCGCATGGCCACCACCCTCCCTGCAGCGCCGAAGGTCGGCATGGTGTCCTTGGGCTGTCCCAAGGCGCTGGTCGACAGCGAGCGTATCCTGACGAAACTCCGCTCCGACGGCTATGATCTGTCGTCGAGCTATGAGGATGCCGACGTCGTCCTCGTCAACACCTGCGGCTTCCTCGATTCCGCCAAGGAGGAATCGCTCGAAGCGATAGGCGAGGCCATGGCCGAAAATGGCCGGGTCATCGTCACCGGCTGCATGGGAAATGAGGCCGAAGCGATCCGCGCCCGCTTCCCCGACGTGCTCGCCATCACCGGCGCGCATCAATATGAGGCGGTGGTGAATGCGGTGCATGAGGCGTCCCCGCCCGTCCCCAACGCCTTTGTCGACCTGGTACCCGAAGGCGGCCTCAAGCTCACCCCGCGCCATTACAGCTATTTGAAGATTTCCGAGGGTTGCAACCACCGCTGCGCATTCTGCATCATTCCGTCGCTGCGCGGCGATCTTGTCAGCCGCCGCCCGGACGCCATCCTGCGGGAGGCCGAAAAGCTGGTCGCGGCGGGCACGAAGGAACTGCTGATCATCAGCCAGGATACCTCGGCCTATGGTGTCGACATCCGCCATCAGCCCCGCGAGTGGAAGGGACGCGAGGTCCGCGCCCACATGACCGACCTCGCCCGTGAACTGGGCAGCCTCGGCGCCTGGGTGCGGCTCCATTATGTCTATCCCTATCCGCATGTGAACGACGTCGTTCCGCTGATGGCCGACGGGCTTATCACCCCCTATCTCGACATCCCCTTCCAGCACGCCGCGCCTTCAGTGCTCAAAGCGATGAAGCGGCCCGCCAACGAGGCCAAGGTGCTGGAGCGCATCCGGGGCTGGCGGGAAATCTGCCCCGACATCGCCATCCGCTCCAGCTTCGTCGTCGGCTTCCCCGGTGAGACCGAGACGGATTTCCAATATCTGCTCGACTGGCTCGATGAAGCGCAGCTCGACCGCGTTGGCGCCTTCCGCTTCGAACCGGTCGAGGGAGCGGCGGCCAACGAACTGCCCGATCCCGTGCCGGAAGAGGTCAAGGAAGAACGCTACCAGCGGATCATGGAAAAAACCGCCGCCATCAGCGCCGCCAAGCTCCAGGCAAAGATCGGCCGCACCCTGCCCGTCATCATCGACCTCGCCGATGAAGAAGGCGGCGCCACCGGCCGCTCCCAGGCCGACGCGCCGGAAATCGACGGAGAAGTCCATCTGCGTGACGCCCATGATCTCAAGGCGGGGGAGATCGTCAATGTCCTGATCGAGGACGCCGACGAGCACGACCTGTTCGGCGTGCAGGTGAAGGGGTAAGGGGCTTTTTTGGGAGGCGAAGGGATATTTATCCCAGACTGCTTCCGTCGTCCCTGCGCCAGCAGGGACCCCGCTGCCTTTGGTGGCGCCCCTGAAGAAAAGCTGGGTCCCTGCCGGCGCAGGGACGACGGCCATACTAATTTTTGATATCCTACAAGACCCACTCCCCACCCACTCCCATGCTTAACCCATTGCTAACCTTTCCCCGCTAAACTCCGCCCACGGGAGGGGAAGCAGAATTGCGTAACTCAAGATACCGCAGCGTAGCGCCCGCGCTGGCCGAGCAACGTCAGGCCTTTCGCCATTCGGTCATCCTGCAGCGTGCCTCGATCCGCCATCACGCCGCTCCCGGCCACGACGCCCAGCTTCTCGATCTCTCCATCTATGGCTGCCGCATCGCTACGGAAGCGAGCTTCGAAGCCAATGACCGCCTCTGGCTCCGCTTCGAAGGCAGCCGCCCCATCGCCGCCACCGCTATCTGGTGCAACGGCAACCACATAGGCTGCCGCTTCGACGCGCCGATAGAGAAGACGCTGTTCCGGACGCTCACGCTGGTGGTGGATTAGGTCACCAACGTACTGATGACGAAAGGCAGGTAAGAGTGGGTTGTGGACTAGCTATCGGCTTTTTCATGGCGAAGTGAAGAGGCAGCCAGCCTAACGGGACCATTGTCGGTGGCAAGCTTGCAAATTTCGCCTCAACACCTCGCTGATGCTGCAGCGCTATACGATCATCATAGGCGATGCTCGCGCTTCCCCGACAGTTGTCAAATCGTCCGTTAGTTCGCGTCCGAGATAACTCATGTAGGCGGCAGGCTGCCCCAAGACATAAGGTCTCACCAATACCAACGGCCGCAAGCCAAATCTGTCGGCGATGGCGAGTTGAAGATCACCGCCGATTGTCGGGCTCTCGTCGCTCGCTATACGATCTTCAATCACAAAGCGCGGCGTGCGTGACCGAGCTAGGGAAGCAAAATCTGCGATCGAATGGTCGTTCAGCGTCGATCGAACGCTATCGTTATGCTCATCCCCAGACTTACATCTCGCCCCGTGCCCGGCGGATGGCGAACCAGTTCTTCACATTGGCATTATGCTCTTCCAGCGTGTCGGCGAAGATATGCCCGCCCCTGCCGTCCGCGACGAAATAGAGCGCCTTGGTCTTTGCTGGGTTCAGCACCGCCTCGATGGACGCCCGGCTGGGGTTCGCAATCGGGCCTGCGGGAAGGCCCGCCATCGAGTAGGTGTTGTAGCCGTTGACCGCTACAATCTCCGACCGCTTGATGCGGCGTCCGAGCGGCTTGCCCTTGGTGATGGGATAGATGATCGTCGGGTCCGCCTGAAGCCGCATGCCGATCTTCAGCCGATTGGAATAGACACCCGCCACCATGCGGCGCTCGGACGGCATGCCTGTTTCCTTCTCGACGATGCTGGCGAGCGTCAGCGCCTCCAACTGTGTCTTGACGGCGCTGTCCTTGCTGCGTTTGGGCCAAAGCTCCGCCATCGTCTTCTTCATGGCGCCCTGCATCCGCTTCAGCACTGCCTGCCGGCTTTCGCCGCGCTCATAGCTGTAGCTGTCGGGCAAGATCGATCCCTCGTCCGGGATGCCAATGGCGCCTGCGAGATATTTCTCGGCCTTCAACTTCTCATAAACCAGGATCGACGGCATCCCTTCGGGGACGGTCACCAGTCGCGCGATGACCTTGCCGCTCTGGAGCAGGTCCAATATGGCGCGATTGCTGGCTTGGGCGGGGATCAGATATTCGCCCGTCCTGATCGGATCATCCGATCCGAAGATTTTGGCGCGGGTCAGGAACGCCTCTGCCGAGGAAATCACCCCCGCCTTTTCCATTTCCCGAGCCGCCGCGGTCAGCGTCGCGCCTTCTGGCACGATCAAGGTCGTGTCCTTCTCGGCGGGTCCATCGCCATACCAACCGCGCACAAAGCTGAACGCCAGGATCGCGGTCATGGCAAGACCGGCAAGGATGATCAGCCAGACGATCCGGCGCATGCGTTATTTCCCGCCCATCATCGTCATCCCCGAGAAGGCGGGGATCCATCTCCTGATCATCCTGCCTGGTTCGGCGCGGGACGATGGATTCCCGCCTTCGCGGGAATGACCGGTCGTGGAAGCCATCGCTCCTAGATGGCCTTCATCACCAGGCTGGCATTGGTGCCGCCAAAGCCGAAGCTGTTGTTGAGTACCGCCTTCACCTTCCGCTCCTTAGCCTTGTGTGGGACAAGGTCGACGCCAGCGCAATTTTCGCTCGGATTGTCGAGGTTGAGCGTCGGCGGCACGATCTGATCACGCAGCGCCAGGATGCAAAAGATCGACTCGACGGCACCCGCGCCGCCCAACAGGTGGCCGATAGCCGACTTGGTGGACGACATCGAAAGATCGCCAATGGCATTGCCGAACAGGCGGCGGACGGCGGACAGTTCCAGCTCGTCGCCGAGCGGCGTCGAAGTACCGTGGGCATTGATATAGTCGATATCGGAAAGTGCGAGGCCGGATTTCCGCATCGCCATCTCCATCGCCCGGTAAGCGCCCGAGCCTTCCGGGTGCGGCGCCGTCACATGATAGGCATCGCCTGAGAGGCCATAGCCGATCACTTCGGCATAAATCTTGGCCCCGCGCGCCTTTGCATGCTCATATTCCTCGAGCACCACGACGCCCGCGCCCTCGCCCATGACAAAGCCATCCCGGTCCACATCATAGGGCCTGGAGGCGCGCTCCGGCTGATCGTTGAAGTTGGTGGACAGCGCACGCGCCTGCGAGAACCCGGCAATGCCGAGCGGGCAGATGGCGCTCTCCGCGCCGCCAGCAAGCATCACATCCGCATCGTCCATTGCGATCATCCGCGCGGCATCGCCGATGCTGTGCGCGCCCGTCGAACAGGCGGTGACCACGGCATGATTAGGACCCATCAGGCCATATTTGATGCTGACCTGGCCGGAAATCAGGTTGATGAGGCGGCCGTGCACGAAATGCGGGGATACGCGGCGAGGCCCCTTTTCATGAAGAACGATGGACTCGCTCTCAATGCCCGGAAGGCCGCCAATGCCGGAACCGATGGAGCAGCCGGCACGCAACCGTTCGGCCTCGCTCATGTCGGTAAGGCCCGCGTCCTCGAGCGCCTGGCCAGCAGCATCGATGCCGTACACGATGAAGGGATCGACCTGCCGCTGGACCTTGTGATCCACGCGCTTGCCCGGATCGAAGCCATATTCATGATCGGCCGGCTTCACCTCGCAGGCAATGCGGCATGCCTGATCGCTTGGATCGAAGCGCGTTATCGTCGCGGCCCCCGACTTGGAGGCCAATATATTCTTCCACGTTGTTTCAACGCCAGCGCCCAGGGGCGACACCATGCCCAGACCGGTTACAACAACGCGACGCATATCATGCTCCAATTCAGTTTTACTACGCGAAACGGCCCTCCATCCACGGAAAACCGGGGCCGGAGAGCCGCTCCTTCAGATCATCGGCCCGTAATCGGGTTCACAATGGCCAGATCAGCCCTTGTTGTTCTCGATATAATCAATGGCGTCCTTGACGGTTGCGATCTTTTCGGCAGCATCGTCGGGGATCTCGACGCCGAATTCTTCTTCGAACGCCATGACCAGTTCAACGATGTCGAGGCTGTCGGCGCCCAGATCGTCGATAAAGCTGGCTTCCTCGTTCACCTTCTCGGCTTCGACGCCCAGATGTTCGACGACGATCTTCTTTACCCGGTCGGCAGTCTCGCTCATGTGAAATCCTTCTGGTTGGGATATGAATTTTTCAATCGGAATCGCCCTAGTGACAGATTACGGCCTTCGCAAGACTATTTGCGTAGCGCAAAGCCCAATCACAACATTGCCATACCGCCGTTGACGTGCAGCGTCTGCCCAGTGACATAGCCCGCTTCCTTGCTGGCAAGATAGGCGACCGCCGCGCCGATATCCTCGCCCTCGCCCAGCTTTCCGGCGGGGATTTTGCCAAGCAGCGCTTCCTTCTGGGCGTCGGGAAGGACATCGGTCATTGCCGACTTGATAAAGCCGGGAGCAACGCAGTTCACTGTGATATTCCGGCTGGCCAGTTCCTGCGCCAACGCCTTCGACATGCCGACAAGGCCTGCCTTGGACGCTGCATAATTGGCCTGCCCCGGATTGCCGGTTGCGCCAACCACGGACGTGATGGAGATGATCCGTCCAAACCGCGCCTTCATCATCGGCTTGCACGCAGCGCGGGCGAGGCGGAAGGCAGCCTCCAAATTGACGCGGATCACCTGATCCCATTCCTCGTCCTTCATCCGCATGGCGAGATTGTCACGGGTCACGCCCGCATTGTTGACGAGGATGTCGAGCTTTCCGAGCTTGTCGGCAGCGGCCGGAACCAGGGCATCGACCGCCGCTGCATCAGACAGGTTGCACGGCAAGATGATATGGCCACCGCCAAGCTGGTCCCTGAACGCCGACAGCTTCCCCTCGCTCGTCCCGGACAGCGCCAAGGTCGCTCCCTGCCCGGCCAGCGCCCTGGCAATCGCCGAACCAATGCCGCCGGTGGCCCCCGTGACGAGGGCCGTCATCCCTGTAAGATCGAACATCAAAATTGCTCCCTGTAGCTGTTCATGAGGAGGCGCAGGGACCTCTCACAATATCCTCGCGTCTGTCCGCGCCTCTGCGTAATCCTGTTGAGCCTCAAAGCGCCGCCAGCAATGCCTCGATATCGTCCATCGAAACCACGCTTGTAATCTTCGCGTCCGGGGCGATCCGCTTGACCATCGCGCCCAGCACCTTGCCGCCCAGTTCGACAAACTCACTCACGCCAGCTTCCGTCATGGCCGCCACGGACTCGCGCCAGCGGACCATGCCGGTCACTTGCTCCACCAGCCGCGCACGGATTTCGGCGGGATCGGCGATGGGGGCCGCCAGCACATTGGCATAAACCGGGACAAGCGGCGCGCGCAGATCAGCGCTGGCCAGCGCCTCCGCCATGGCATCTGCCGCCGGTTGCATGAGGGGACAGTGGAAGGGCGCGGAAACCGGCAGCAGCACGGCCCGCTTGGCCCCCATTTCCTTCGCCAGCGGCACCGCCCGCTCGACTGCGCCGCGGTGACCCGAGATAACGACCTGCGAAGGATCATTGTCGTTCGCGACGGTACATATCTCTCCCTCCGCTGCAGCAGAGGCGATCGCTTGCGCCTTTTCAAGGTCAGCACCCAGAAGCGCCGCCATCGCGCCTTCGCCCACGGGCACCGCCGCCTGCATGGCGCGGCCGCGTAGCTTCAGCAGCTTGGCGGTGGTGGCAAGGTCAAGCGCCTCTGCCGCACACAACGCCGTATATTCGCCAAGACTGTGGCCAGCGACGAAATCGGCTTTGTCCGCAAGCCGCAATCCGCCCTCTTTTTCCAGCACCCGAAGCGTGGCGATGGCATTGGCCATGATCGCTGGCTGGGCATTTTCCGTAAGCGTCAGATCGCTTTCAGGCCCTTCGCACATGATACGGAACAGATGTTGGCCCAGCGCGTCGTCCACTTCCTGGAACACTTCGCGGGCGGCCGGACTGGCATCGGCCAGCGCCTTGCCCATACCTACCGATTGGCTGCCCTGACCCGGAAAGATGAAAGCCCTCATTCCCCTGCTACTCCCTCGGTCGCCCCCGTTAGTTACACTTTGCGACACTAAATTCATTGTGGTGAAAGGTGGATTTGGGCAGGAACTAGTTGGGCAAGGGCCGCTGCGCAAGCGTGACTTGCCCAAATTCGTTCAACTGGCCCCGGAGCAATCCCTTACGTGCGCAACATCACCATATTGACGCTTGGACTTGCGCTTGGCGCCGGCGGATGCGCTGCCGGGCCGGACTATCGCGCCCCTGGCCAGGCGACCCTGGGTGTGCCGGAACAATATTATCAGGCTCCGGGGAACGCGATCACGGACGCCGAATTGGCGAACTGGTGGACGCAACTTGGCGACCCGACGCTTAACACCCTGATCGAAAAGGCCATAGGGGCCAATCTTGACATTGCGCAGGCCAAGGCACGGCTGCGTCAGGCGCGTGAATCGCTGGTGCAGTCACGTTCGCAATTGTTTCCGACAGTAGAAGGCTCGGCAGGGGCAGGCCGTGACTTTGACAGCGACGCGAAGGACAGCAGCCGTTTTACCCTGGGCGCGGACGCCGCCTGGGAAGTGGACCTGTTCGGCGGCATAGGCCGCTCGGTCGAAGCCGCGCGGGCGGACGCGCAGGCAAGCTATTATGATCTCGCCAGCGTCCGCACCGCCATTATCGCTGAGCTTGCCACCAACTATGTTCAGGCGAGGCTGGCGCAGGAACAGATCGGCATTGCCCGCAACACCTTGGACATCCAGACTGAAAATCTGAACATCGCGGGCTGGCGCGTTCAGGCAGGTCTTGTCTCGTCACTGGATGAAGAAAGCGCCCGCGCCCAGCGGGCCCAGACGGCCGCCAGCATTGCTGCGCTTGAAAGCAGCTATCGCGCGGCACTCAACCGCATAGCGGTCCTGATCGGCGAGGCGCCCGGCGCTGCCACGAAACCGCTTGAGGAGGGCGGCCCCATTCCGATTGCCCCGGCCAGTCTTGCGACCGGCATTCCCGGCGACACGCTCCGCCAGCGGCCGGACGTCCGCAGCGCCGAGCGTACGCTTGCCGCCGAAACCGCCCGCATCGGCGTAGCCAAGGCGCAACTTTTCCCCTCGCTACAGATTACGGGCAATGTCGGCACCAGCGCCCTTTCCGTCGGCAAGCTCACGGATGTGATTACCGGGGGGCTCTTCGCCAGCCTGGCGCAGATCATCTTCGACGGCGGCCAGCGCGCCTCGGAGGTGCGGGCGCAGCGAGCCGCAGCGCAAGGCGCTTTTGACGCTTACAAGAAAAGTGTGCTGACGGCACTTGAGGATGTCGAGAACGCCCTTTCCGCCGTCCAATCGGCGCGGGGACGGACGGAGCAATTCGCAATAGCCCTTGACGCTTCGAGCAACAGCGCGCTTCTAGCCCGCAGCCAATATCAGGCGGGGCTGACGGATTTTCAGACCCTACTGACTGCCGAGCAATCGCTGCTCTCCGCGCGCGATGGCCTTGCCAGTGCTCAGGCCGACCAAGCCCTCGCACTGATACAGCTATATAGCGCGCTTGGCGGCGGATGGCAGACGATGGACGGAACCACTCAATGAACGACGAGAGCAGAACAATAACCGATACGCAGGATGGCATCGACCTCCACGAATTTCTGGGCGTGAAGCCGGAACAACCGTGGAAGAAATGGGCCGTGCGTGGCGGCATTGGCGCCCTGCTGGTGATCCTGCTCTTCTTGTTGTCCCGTTGTTTTTCGAGCGGCGATGCAACGCAATATGCGACTGAAGATCTGCAGCGGGGGAACCTGACCGTTACCGTTTCTGCGACCGGCAATCTGAAACCGATCAATCAGGTGGACGTGGGCTCTGAACAGTCGGGCCTCATCACCGATGTCTATGTCGACGTGAACGACCGGGTGACAAGAGGCCAGATCCTGGCCAGCCTCGATACATCGCGCCTCATAGACACTGTGAACCAGGCACGAGCTGAGGTGGCAGCCGCCGAGGCCGGTGTAGGCGAGGCGCAGGCAACGGCCGCGCAAAACAAATCCAATCTTGATCGCCTGGAGCAGGTTTACAGGCTTTCGGGTGGCAAGGTTCCATCGAAGACGGAGCTCGATGCAGGCCGGGCCGATTCCCGACGAGCCGTCGCGGCTGTGCGTTCCGCCCAAGCCCAGGTGCTTCAGGCACGCGCCCAGCTTGCTACCGCCCAGACGAATCTCAACAAGGCCCTTATCCGTTCGCCTGTCACTGGCGTGGTGCTGTCCCGTGACATCGAGCCGGGACAGACCGTGGCGGCATCGCTCAACGCCCCGGTTCTCTTCACCATCGCCGAGGATCTGTCGCAAATGGAACTGGACGTCGATGTTGACGAAGCCGATGTGGGGGAAGTGAAGGAAGGGCAGCGAGCAGTCTTCACCGTGGACGCCTTCCCAGGCCAGACCTTCCCTGCCCGGATCGAAAGGGTCAATGTCGGTTCCAACACGACCGAAAGCGAATCTTCGTCCTCGTCTTCGAGTACCGCATCGACAGGCAATGTGGTTGCCTACACGGCGGTCCTTTCAGTGAACAACCAAAGGCTCAACCTGCGGCCGGGCATGACGGCGACGGCCGAGATCGTCACGCGCGAGGAGAAAAATGTCCTCCTTGTTCCGAATGCTGCATTGCGTTTCTCGCCGGAAAAGGCGGCCAGCAGCGGCCAGCAGAGGGGCGGTGTCACCAGCGTGCTGATACCGCCTCGCCCGGGACGGCGCGCGCGCGGCAATCAGGAAGTGACGATCGGCCGCGGAAGCAAGCAGACCATCTACATACTGGGCGATGACGGCAAGCCTCAGCCCATCGATGTCCGCGTGGGCGAATCCAACGGCAGCCAGACCCAGGTGACCGGCAAGGACCTGAAACCCGGCATGAAGGTCATCACTGGCCAACTCGCCAGCAGGGACAAGTAGCTCCGTGAACAACGCACTCCTCATTTCGCTGCGTGGCGTCACAAAGACGTTCGGAGAAGGTCCGGCCGCGTTTCAGGCTTTGAAGGGCGTTGATCTCGACATCGAGCAGGGGGACTTCATGGCGGTCATGGGACCCTCCGGCTCAGGCAAGTCGACGACCATGAATATTCTCGGCTGCCTCGATGTACCTACCGGGGGAAGCTTCACCTTCCGCGGGGTGCAGGTCGAAAAGCTGAGCCGCGATGAACGGGCGCTCTTGCGGCGCAAATATCTCGGTTTTGTGTTCCAGGGATTCAATCTGCTCGCCCGGACCACCGCACTTGAAAATGTCGAGCTGCCCCTGCTTTATCGCGGCGAAAGCAAGATGGCGCGCCATGAAGCCGGCATGGCGGCGCTGGAGAAAGTGGGCCTGAAGGACTGGTGGGATCATACGCCGGCGGAGCTTTCCGGTGGGCAGCAGCAGCGCGTCGCCATCGCCCGGGCTATCGTCACGCAACCGGATGTGCTGCTCGCCGACGAGCCGACCGGCAATCTGGACACGGAACGCTCCAATGAGATCATGCAGCTGCTGACCGACCTCAACCGCAACAGCGGCATTACCGTCTTGATGGTGACGCATGAAGAGGAAATGGCTGCCTACGCGCATACCGTGGTCCATTTCCGTGACGGCCTCGTCGAACGGCACCACAAAAATGGGGTGAAAGCATAATGCTAGGCACCACCATCATCCTCGCGATCCGGGAAATCCGGCGGCATATCCTTCGCTCCTTTCTGACGATCCTGGGCATTGTGATCGGCGTATCGGCGGTCGTAACGATGGTGACTCTGGGCAACGGCGCCACTGCGGCCGTGCAGGAACAGATCAGCAGTCTTGGCGCAAATATCTTGCAGATCCGTCCGGGCCAGGGCTTCGGCCGGGGCGGTGGAGGCCCTCGCCCGCCAGATTTCAAAATAGCTGACGTCACTGCGATCGCCCAACAGATTGCCGGCGTGAAAGCGGTCGCGCCACAAGTGCAATCCTCCGCCGTGGCAGTGCGCAATGCCGCTAACTGGACCACAACGATAAACGGCACGACCTCCGACTATTTCGCCGCGCAGAAATGGGACCTGACCGAAGGCCGCATCTTCAATGCCGCCGAGGAGCAAGCCGGAAAATCGGTCTGCATCATCGGCAATACGGTTCGTTCCAATCTCTTTCCCCAAGGCGACCCCGTAGGCGAACGCTTCCGCATCAAGGATGTGAGCTGCGAGGTCATCGGCGTGCTTGCGGTGCGGGGACAAGGCGGCTTCGGCAATGACCAGGACGATGTCGTCATCATGCCGATCAAGACTGTTCAGCGCCGCTTCGAAGGCAATCAGGATGTGGAGTCCATCACGGTAGCGGTCGACGATGCCTATGACACTACGACGGTTCAGGCATCCATCGAGAAGCTGCTGCGCGAGCGGCGGCACATCAACGGCGGGAAGCAGGACGATTTCAACGTTTTCGACACCAAGCAGATCAGCGACACCCTTCAGGGCACCACGCAGATACTGACGGCGCTTTTGGGCGCAGTGGCGGCGGTCAGCCTGCTCGTGGGCGGGATCGGCATCATGAACATCATGCTGGTCTCCGTTACTGAGCGTACGCGGGAGATCGGAATCCGGCTTGCGATAGGAGCCGTAGCGCGCGAAGTGTTGATGCAGTTCCTTGTGGAGGCAGTGGTGCTCGCCTGCCTTGGCGGGCTGCTTGGCATATTAATCGCGCTCATCGCCAGCATAGTGGTGGCTCCGATGATCCAGGTGCCATTTGCCTTTGACTGGCAGATCAACCTCTTGGCCTTCATCTTTTCCGCGGCGATCGGGGTGATCTTCGGCTTCTTCCCGGCGCAGCGGGCTGCGTCGCTCAACCCGATCGACGCCCTGCGGCACGAATGACGGGCAGCAGGCGCCTGCCGGTCGCACGGTCGAGAATGATAAGCATGTCCTGCAACAGCGGCCATTCTGCCCGGATCAGCAAGGCGGCCCAGACCAGCAGGGACACGCCACCGCCCGCCATGACGCTCCACCATGCCTCCTTTTGAGCAATGACGATCGCCAGGAGCAGCGCCGACCCAATCACGAAATAGCAGAAGCGTGCCGCCCCCTGAAAAAGCGGCGTGCGATGAGCCTGGTTCACCATCGCGAGGCCCAGCACGAATGCAATGAGTTCGGCTAGAATGAAGGCCGCGATAATACCTTCCAGGCCATCAAGCAGCGCCAGTCCTGCGATGGCGCCCGGAAAGGCCAGCAGCCGCACCCCATTGCCGACCATCACAATATGGCTGCGGCCAAGGCCCATTGCTTCGGTCACGGGCCACATCCGGATGAACCGGGCACTTTGAAGGATGGCGATCAGGGCGACGGCAAGCCATGCCACCTCGAACCGCTCGCCATAGAGCAAGAGAACGGCAATCGGCGCCGCGAGAACGAAACCGAATTGCATCGCCAGCGCAGCCAGCATCGTCTGCCCCGCCAGCGCCTCGCGAGCCCGGTCCCATGCCGCTTCATCCTTCCGGGCGGCAAGGCGCGGCAGGAACATTGTCGTCATGAACCGCATCACCATCGCCGAGGGGTAATAGATGAGCAGCATCACCGCGGAATAATGGCCGAGTTCCGCGACACCCAACTGATTGGAGATAAGTATCCTGTCGCCCTGCCCGCCAATGAAGATGAGAAGACCGTTGACCATCAATGGCCATGCAAAACGCGCCAGCCGTGGCGCATATTCGCCTGCATAGCCAAGAGCGTAGCGTTGCCGCGCCACCAGATGCGACATGATCACGGTGACAAGCGCCCTCGTGATCAGGCCGTAAAGAATCGCAGTGAAATCCCTCACCAGCAGCGCTGCGCCGGTGGTCGCGATCAGGCTGACCACTTCGGCGACAAGTACAATGCGCCCCTCGCCCCTGAAATCACTTGCGCGCTGCTGGCGGCGATAATCCCAGTGGACGAGCCCCATCACCAGCGGCGCGACGGCCAGCACGGCAATATCCGGGGCGAGTTCCGCTGCTCCTGCCAGGGCCGCAATCGGCCCCGCCAGGATGACCAGACCCGCCGCGATCAACAATCCGCGCCCGAGTGAAACCAGATGCGTTAGGCGCAAGAGCGCCGGATCGTCGCCAGCCTTGTCCTGCACCAGGAAACGGTCGCTGCCGCTGTCAGTCACGGACTCGAAAAATTGTGCGGTCAGGATGAGAATGGCCGCCAGCCCAAGCTGTTCGGGGCCCAGCAAACGCGCAAGCACCGTGTAACGGGCGAGCGCGCAGATCTGCGCCACGGCAGAGGCAGCCAGAAACGCCTTTGTTCCCCGCCGGGGCGGATCCCCTGAACCTGACAAGCCTATGCACTCCCGACGAACCCCAAGGGTCAGGTTCTTCGCCTACGCAAAAAAGCTTCGCAAATAAAGCTTTCCGCCGAAACGGACCCTTTTGGCATGGGGAGCAGCAGAGCTGGCGGATTATATCTGCGTACCCTCTGACCTTTCCTGGCCCCTATGCCCGCCGAACATCCCTCCCGCATCAACGCAGTGCTAAGAAAATCGAAGTCGGCCTTCGCCAGCATCATAATGTTGAGCGCAGCGCTTAATGTCCTGCTGCTGGGCGGCGCGATTTACATGATGCTGGTTTATGACGTGGTGCTTCCGGCCAGCAGCTTGCCGACGCTTTGGGGCTTGCTGCTGATCGTCATGCTTGTCTATGGCTTTCAGGCCGCCATGGACATCATTCGCGCCCGGTTGCTTGGCCGGGTCAGCGCCACCATCGACCATGATCTTGGCGAGCACATATTCGCGTTGATCCCGAAACTGGCGATCAGCCGGCCGGGGCAAGGAGAGAGCCTTCAACCGGTCAGGGATCTCGATCAGGTCCGGAATTTTCTGGCAAGCGGCGGTCCGCTGGCCCTGGCCGACCTTCCCTGGATGATCTTCTTCATATTGGTGCTGACGCTGCTGCACTGGTCTTTGGGGCTTACGGTGCTGCTGGGTGGGCTTGTGCTCCTCGGCCTCACTTTCGCAACCGACCGGCTGACGCGAGCGCCCACCGAATTATTGGCGCAGGCCGCAAACCGCCGCCTTGCCATAGCAGAAAGCAGCCGCCGCCATGCCGAGGTGCTGAAAGCAATGGCCATGGGGCCCAGTCTTCAACGCCGCTGGAACGAGCATAGCGGGGCTTTCCTGAGCGCGCAGCAGGCCTTGGCCGACACAGCAGGCACCATGGGCAGCACCAGCAAGGTGGCAAGAATGGCGCTTCAGTCGCTGGTACTGACGGTGGGAGCGATATTGGTCATAGAGGGCAAGGCGACCGGGGGGGTGATTTTTGCCAGTTCCATTCTCTCTTCACGCGCTCTGGCGCCGGTCGAGCAGGCCATCGGCAATTGGCGCGGGCTTGCCGCAGCCCGGCAGAGCTGGACAAGACTGGAACGCTATCTGGCGGATGTTCCGGCAGAGGCATTGCCCCTGGAATTGCCGTCGCCGCAGGAGCAACTGCGCGTGGAGCAATTGGCCGTGATCCCCCCCGGGGCAGCAGGGCCGGCCCTGGCGGGAGTGAGCTTCCAACTGTCCGCCGGTCATGTGATGGGCATTATCGGTCCCAGCGGATCAGGCAAATCGACGCTGCTTCGAAGCTTGGCCGGGATCTGGCCCGCGACGCATGGCTACGTCCGGCTAGATGGTGCAGCGCTCGGCCAATATGCTGAGGACAGGCGCGGGCGGGCCATCGGTTACCTGCCCCAAAATGCCGAGTTGATCGAAGGCAGCATCGCGGACAATATTGCGCGGTTCAGGCCAGATACCGAGCCGGACGACATCATCGCGGCGGCACGCATGGCGGGCGTTCACGAACTGGTGAAGCGGCTGCCTCAGGGCTATGGCACCGCCGTGGGCCCCCAGGGCGGCTTCCTGTCAGCGGGGCAAAGGCAGCGCCTGGCCCTCGCCCGCGCGCTCTTCGGCGATCCTTTCCTGCTGCTGCTGGATGAACCCAATTCCAACCTCGATCCTGATGGCGAAGCGGCTCTGGCGGCGGCGATCGGAAAGGTCCAGGATCGGGGAGGCATTGTCCTGATCGCGGCGCACCGCAAGTCGATCCTGGCATCGGCGGATCAGGTGCTTCACCTGGCTGGCGGGCGAGTGAAATCCCTTGGCGCCAAGGATCGGGTGTTGGAGGAACTGGCCGGCGCGTGAACTCCCCTCCCGCCATCAGTCCTATTCCAAAAGAACTATCCATATCGGACCTTCATCCGCCGCTTCCCGACGGCGATCTTCACCCGATATTTACCACATGCCGCCATTGTGATCGCTGGCAACACAGCAGCGGATCGGGTGAAGATCATGGCGGCGCTTTCCAAGGCAGATATCAAGGTTTCCGAACTTCAGTCCGACGCGGCTGATGTCATCCCCTTCCCCCTCTCCCGCCGCAGCGCAATGGCGAGGCTGGAGGATTTGATGTCCATGTGCGTCGGCTATATTTCGCTTGCCGGCTTCGTTTCCGGCATGGCCCTGTTCTTCATCCGCTAACCGATCAGGCGGCGGAGGAAAGGGTGCATGGCGGCTTCGGAAAGAAGCCACCAGGACAGGCCAGCGACCAGCAATGTGGCGATACCAAGGGCAGCGATGATGTCCGTCACGCTCGCGCCGAGAGCCAGCATCAATGTCGCAACGGCAACGGTCAGCACCACAATAGCGGCATTGACAATGTTGTTGGCCGCAATGGTGCGCGACCGTTCGCGTGGCGGACTGCGTGTCTGCAGGATGGCATAAAGCGGCACGATGAACATGCCTCCGGCAATCGCGATCCCTGCAAGGTCGATGACAATGCGGAGGCTACCCCGGCTTTCCATGAACGCGGCAATCGACGCGCCCGGCACTTCCACCATAAAGGCATTGGCCGCGAAGGACAGATCGATGAGCAGCGCCGCGAGCGCGAGGGCCGACACCGGCACATAGCGTGCGGACACCTCCCCGTTCAGCAATCGGTTGACCAGCATGGACCCGATTGCAACGCTCACGGAAAAAATAAGCAGGAACAGGGTGGCGACCTGCTGGCTTGCGTCCAAAGTTCCGCTGACTAGCGGTGCAAGTTCGGCGAGCAAAACCGCTCCCACTGAAAAGAACCAGCTTATCCCAAGAATGCTCGGCCACACTCCTGGGCCATGGCGAGCGATCTTAAGGATGAGCCACGTACTTCGAAAGATGTTGCGGTTGATCCGCAGTTCTGGCGCCAAAGCGGGAGCGGAGGGAACGGCAAGGCTGGCAATCAGGCCAGTGATCGCCAGAACCGACGCCACGAGCCCCGCTTCCCGCGGAGGAATAACCCCGGCAAGAAGCTGGCCGCTCAACACCGCAACAAAGGTTCCCGCCTCGACCAGCCCAGTTCCGCCCATGATCTCGTGGGGACGCAGATGCTGGGGCAGGATGGCATATTTGATCGGCCCGAAAAAAGCGGAATGGACGCCGAGCAGAAACAAGGCGCCCAGCAGCAGCGGTACCGATTCCGTCCAGAAGCCGGCCAGTCCCAATCCCATGATGATGACCTCGGCGCATTTGACGATGCGCATCACCTTTGTTTTGTTCCAGGCGTCGGCGCATTGACCGGCAAGAGCGGAGAACAGGAAAAATGGCAGGATGAAAAGGCCCGTCGCGATGGTGGCGAGCATCTCTCCCTTGCCTGGCTCATCGACATAGAGGCTGAAATTGGCGAGGAACAGAAGCGCGAACTTAAGAAGATTGTCGTTGAAAGCGCCCAGGAACATCACCACGAACACCGGACCAAAGCGGCGCTTGGAAAGCAGTGATAGGTCAGGTGCGGACATAACCATTCCCCAAGTCGAAAGGATTATCAGCCTTGTGGCCACCACTGTAAAGGCGGACCAAGGGCAAATCCGTTCCATCTGCCGCTATAAGGAATATTACGGATAGGCGCTGAGGCCGAAAACGCCATGGATCAAAGTTGCCACTCAATTTTGATCCACCGCAAGGACGCAGCCCATGGCGGAAAATTTCTCACGCGCCGGAAACAGTGCCGATACAACCCCATGTAGTGCGTGCGCAGTTCGTGACCACGCCATTTGCGCCTCTTTGGACTGCCATGAGCGGAAGGAGTTCATCCGCCTTGGACGGCAAGTCACGATTCCCAAAGGGCAGATGCTGATGTGGGAAGGCGAGGAAGCGGCGCTCGTCGCCAACGTCGTTGAGGGCGCGATGATGCTCACCACCTCGACCAGCGACGGCCGCGAACAGATTGTCGGAGTAGTCTATCCCTCCGATTTTATCGGACGGCCATTTGGCAAGGAAAGTCCCCATAATGTGACGGCATTAACGGAATCCCGGCTCTGCCTCTTTTCCCGATCCGCTTTTGACAAGTTCGCCCGGTCGCATTCCGATCTTGAGCATCGGCTGCTGCGCCGCACTTTGGATGAGTTGGACCGGGCACGTAAATGGATGCTGCTGCTGGGCCGGAAGAGCGCGAGCGAAAAGATCGCGACCTTTCTGCTCGACATTTCGCGGCGGCTTGCGCGGAAAGACGATCAGGATGGCCCTGCTCCTCTTGACCGGTTCATCCTGCCGCTCGGGCGACAGCAGATCGCGGATATACTGGGCCTGACGATCGAGACCGTCAGCCGGCAGTTGTCCGAGATGAAAGGAACGGGCGTTATTGCCCTGCCCGATCGCCGCACGGTCGAGATACTTGACCGCCCACGGCTGGAAGCGCTCGCCGAACAAGCATAAGCTGCAGCGGCTCCAACAGAAAATACGCCCTCAACTCTTGAAAGTTGTTTTTTGTAACTTATTGGTTCACAAAATTACCACAATGATTCGCTGAGGAGAGCCGCAATGCCAAAGATGATCTTCGTGAACCTGCCGGTCATCGACCTTCCCCGTTCCACTGCTTTCTATCAGGCTATCGGGGCCAAGCGGGATGAGCGTTTCTGCGACGAGACGGCGTCCTGCATGGTTCTGTCGGACACGATTTTTGTGATGCTGCTGACCCATGAGAAATTTGGGCAGTTCACGTCAAAGAAGATCACCGACGCATGGAAGGAAACGGAGGTGCTGCTCTGCGTTTCCGAAGAAAGCCGGGCCGGTGTGGATGCAACCGTTGAAAAGGCGCTAGCCACAGGCGCGAAGGAACCCCGGGGCCCTCAGGATTTCGGCTTCATGTACAACCGCAGCTTTGAGGATCCGGACGGCCATATCTGGGAAATCGTCTGGATGGATGTAGAAGCCGCGATGGCAGGCGGTCTGGAACAAATCCAGTCATGATTTAGAGCGTCTCTGCCGTTCCCAACATTCCCACGAAGCAGGGACCCAAGACAGATTGGCTCCGGCTTTCGCGCAATTGATGGAGTGGTGCCGCGATAGTCGCCATCGCCGGGCAGATATCACTCTGCCCGAGCGACTCCCTCGTCAGCCATAAGCTGCTGCAGTTCACCGGCTTCGAACATTTCCATCATGATGTCGCTGCCCCCGACAAACTCGCCCTTCACATAGAGCTGCGGGATGGTCGGCCAGTCGGAAAATTCCTTGATGCCCTGACGCACTTCCTGATCCTGAAGCACGTCAACGCTGCCATAGGCAACACCGAGATGGTCGAGAATAGCCACCGCACGGCTGGAAAAGCCGCATTGGGGGAAGAGCGGCGTGCCCTTCATGAACAGCACAACATCAGCGGAATTCACGATTTCCCCAATGCGCGCCTGAACGGCGTCGGTCATATTCTGCTCCAGTCTATAAAATGGCCCGTGACGCGCCGGGCAAGCTGCATGATCGTTAGTTGGGGACCGCCGTCGTCAGTTGCAAGGCGTGCAGCACCCCGCCCATCCGGCCGCCGAGAGCAGCATATACGGTCTGATGCTGCTTCACCCGGCTCATCCCCCGGAAAGTTTCCGACACTACACGCGCGGCATAATGATCGCCGTCACCTGCTAGGTCGGTGATCTCGACCTCGGCATCCGGGATCGCCCGCCGGATCATGTTCTCGATTTCCTGCGCGGCCATCGCCATCAGGCACGTTCCTTATTGAGAGGCTTCGATAAACTGGCGCCGCGCTTCGACGGCCTTTTCCTCGAGCGCGCTGCGCACCATGAGATCGTCGGCTTCAACGCCAGCGGAGGTAAGATCACCAAGCACCTTCCGAATCACGTCCTCATCGCCCGCTTCCTCAAAGTCCGCCTGAACGACCGCCTTGGCATAAGCATCCGTTTCCTCGCGGGTGAGGCCCATTTTCCCGGCCGCCCATTCCCCCAGCAGCCGATTGCGGCGAGCAATGATCTTGAATTGCATTTCCGCATCGCGCGCGAATTTCGCTTCAAAAGCCTTTTCCCGATCATGGAAGCTCGTCATCTGCCCGTCCTGTCTTATCAACCTAAGTTCCAACGGAAATAGGCGGGACGCAGAGATTACGCAACGGGTTGGATGACCGGTCCCGCAACATAAAATCGGACCTGCCCGGGGTGGGGGCAGGTCCGATCACCTATGCTGCAAGGACTTCAGGGCGTTAGTCCCTGGGGTGAGACTTCACCCATTCAAGCACAGGTTCTGGGCGGGTTTCGCCATATGGGTCGTCGTCCGAGCCAACATCGTTGATGCCGGGTTCCTCGAACCAGGCGACGATTTCGCCGTCGTCGGCCACCATCGCATAGCGCCAGCTACGATCGCCAAAGCCAAGATGATCCTTTTTGACCAGCATGCCCATACGGCGCGTGAAGTCGCCGGAGCCGTCCGGCAGCAACTTTACCTTCTTTATGCCAAGGTGCTTGCCCCACTGGTACATGACGAACGCATCATTGACGGACACGCAATAGACCTCGTCCGCGCCAGCGGCCTTGAAGTCGTCATAGAAGCGCTCGAAAGCCGGACATTGCTCATTCGAGCAGGTCGGGGTGAAGGCCCCTGGGAGGGAGAAGACCACGACGCGCTTGTTCCGGAACAGATCACCGGTGCGCACATCCTGCCAGCGGAAGGGATTGTCTCCGCCGATGCTTTCGTCGCGAACGCGGGTTTTCAAAGTAACGTCGGGAACCTGACGGCCAAGCATGATGAACTCCTTGTCTTGCTGTGAGAGGCTTTCAACATGAAAAACACCTTCCCAGCAAACGGAGTTTCGCTGCCAAACTGATTGATGCAATCAATCAACGAAATTTTCTAATAGAGCTCGTTCAGTGGCGAGTTCTCGCCACGCGGCAATGTTCGTGGATGGTCTGACGGAAAAGTTCGCTCGCCATGGTGCGGCGCGCATTGGGCCAGCCTTCGCTGATCAACGCCCGCTCGACTTCAAGCGCTGCGGTGAAACGGCCGCTGTCGGCGAGTGCGAGGGCGCGGTCGCGCACCGCGCGTTCGGCCTTGTTTTCGGTAATGTCCATATTGCCCTCCTACGAAAGAACAGTCGGCGGGATAACGCTTGGGACGGCCGAGGTTTCCTCATCGGGCGCCCGCGGCCGCCGCCTTTTTTATCACGAAAGGCGCTAACGTAAAAATGGGGGATTCCCCCTCCCCCTTGGTTGCAATAAGGTCGAAGGATGACTGATTATTCTGATCGATTGAAACCCGACACCGGACAACCGGCGCGTTCCATCCACCTTGTTGACGACAAAGGCTTTGCCGCTTGGCTGAAGGAACAGCCAGCCCGCAGCCGGGCCGCCATCGCAGCACAGAAGTTCAGCGGGAAAGGCACGGAAATGGCCATTCTTCCTGGAGACAAGGCGGATGAATGGTCAGTGGTTCTGGGCGTAGCGAATGTTGAAAAACTCTCTAGCTGGTGCTTGGCGAAGGGAGGGGAGGCGCTCCCCGAGGGCAGTTATCGCCTGGAAAACCTTCAACCTGGGCCCGCCATGCTCGGCTGGCTGACGGCCCAATACCGGTTCGACCGGTACAAGAAGAGCGACAAGGTAGCCGGACCGCGCGTCCTGCTGACCAGCGAGCCCGGCAGGATTGACGAAATGGTGCGGCTTACGGAAGCGACTGCGCTGGTCCGCGATCTGGTCAACACCCCTACCGCCGACATGGGACCGCCGCACCTTCAAGCGGCGGCGGAAGCGGTGGCCAAGGAATTTGGCGCAAAGATCAGCGTAACGCACGGCGATGAACTGGAAAATGGCTTTCCACTGATCCACGCCGTTGGCCGCGCCGCTGCAAAAGACTTTGCTCCCCGGCTCGTTGAAATGAGATGGGGCAATAGCAAGGACCCGAAGGTCGCCATCATCGGCAAGGGCGTCTGTTTCGACAGCGGCGGCCTCGACATCAAGCCCTCCAGCGCCATGCGGCTGATGAAGAAGGATATGGGCGGCGCGGCGCATGCACTTGCCCTTGCCCGTCTCATCATGGGTGCAAGGCTCCCAGTGCAGCTTCACCTTCTTATTCCGGCGGTGGAAAATGCGATCGGCGGAAATGCCTTCCGGCCCGGCGATGTGCTGGCGAGCCGCAAGGGTATGACGGTGGAGATTGGCAATACCGATGCCGAGGGGCGCCTTGTCCTTGCCGACGCGCTGACCCGCGCAGGTGAAGAAGGGCCGGAACTGGTCCTGGACTTCGCGACGCTGACGGGTGCTGCGCGCGTGGCCCTTGGGCCCGATCTGCCGGGGCTTTTCGCCAATGACGACACGCTGGCGGACCAACTGACCCACGCCGGCACCGAGGCGGATGATCCGCTATGGCGATTGCCGCTCTGGGCGCCCTATGGCGACATGCTGAAATCCGACATAGCCGACATCAATAATGCCGGTGAAGGCAGCTTTGCGGGCGCCACCACGGCAGCCCTCTTTCTGCAGAAATTCGTACCTGAAGGGGTCAAATGGGCGCATTTCGACACCTTCGCCTGGCGTCCTACAGCCAAGCCAGGCCGGCCAAAGGGCGGCGATGCCCTGGGGCTGAGGGCAGCCTGGGGCATGCTGTCGGAGCGCTATGGGTGATTGAAGCGGGATTTTCCCTCGCCAGTGGGAGAGGAAACAGGTGGTCGCAGGGCAAAGGTCATAATCTCGGCGGTCCGCTTTTCCATATGACTTTGAGCAGATCGGCATGTGTGCCGCCGACCAAAGGCGTGCCTTTTGGTGCCCTGATGTCCTGGCTATCCACCACCACGGTCGCGGGCGTCTTGGATTCCATGAGGAAAATTGGCGTCGGCTTTGTTGACCGCACCACCAGCTTGCCGATCGTCACATTGCTGACGCCGTTATAAAGGCCGATATGAGCCGCCGACCCGGTGCCGCCATGCTTTACGGGATCGATGCTTTCAAAGGTGCCGATCTTTGCGTCCTCCCATAGCCTGAGGCTTCTGGTGCATCCCTCCACCCTCACCCGGTCGATGACTACATTGGTCGCCTTGCTGTCGATCCCGCCATCGCTGCAATTACGGATCACGAGGTCGCGCAGCACCACATCGTGCACGCGCCTTTCCATGCTGATCCCGTCGGCGTTCCAATATTTCTTCTGGTTGGGAAGCTCGGTCAGGACATTCTCGATGACGCCGCGTTCAACAAGAACGTTATGGACATCATCCAGCATCCCGATACCGACAGGAATATCGCCCTGGAAGCGATTGGGCCCGAGATGGGTCAGCCGGAAATCGCGTATGACAATGCCGTTGCTGCCATAGCGCAAGCGAATGCCGCGCTTGGTGAAACCTGCCTGGATGCGCTGCACTGTCAGATTGGAAACGGTTGGCTTCTTTTTCTGGTCATAGATGTCGAGGAAATGGCGTACGCGGTCGGCGCTCACATCCTCGATCAGCAATGGCTTGGAACGAGGCGTACGAATCTGGATAAGATCCATCGCCCGCGTCGCATGAAGATCGCGAAGCACATTGGTCCCATCGCCCGCCCGCGACCATAGGCCCGAAGACCCGAAATCGCGAGCCTTTCCGGGCCCGGGACGTGCCGGAGCGGCAATCCCTTCGCGGAGCCTTTCCCTTGGCGCCGCGCCGCCGGCAGTAGAAAAAAGGATCGACGTCAGCACTGCCAGCGTTCCGCTCGCCAGTGCCCAGCGCCTGATGGATTTCATGGTCATGGGATCGTTTCCCCGCATCTTCATGCGCGCCAATCCTATGGAGCCGGAACTGCCGGCGCAACCGGCCCTCCTGAACAGTCAGGGCCATCCAAGCGGCGCATTCGGCTTAATAGGAAAGTGGTGCCTGTACCCCCGCTGAACCATTTTTTGGGATAGGCCGGATCGTTTCCTCCGTCCCCTCGTTCGTTGCGGACGAACGGAGGCGCCTATGGCAAAGCTATTTCGGACCGGCCGATCGAACGGGGGCCGCATCAAGGCCATTTCCCTCCTGGCCCTTGGAGTGGGCGGCATCGCCTTAACCGCTGTAGCAGCCAGGAATTATGGCAGGCGGCGCCGGACAGGTTCCCATGACGATGCTCCCGAAGCAGCCCGGCGGGGCTTCCATCGGCATTTTCACCGGAAGAGGACGGTGGGAAAGACCATCACGATCAACCGCCCCCGGGGGGAGCTTTATGCCTTCTGGCGCGACTTCGGCAATCTCCCCCGCTTCATGGAAAATGTCCGGGCAGTAAAACAGGAGGAGCAATCCGGCCGCAGCACATGGACGATAGAAGCGCCCGCCGGAGGGACCGTCGATATCGAAACCGAAATTGTCGAAGAACGGGAAAATGAGCTCATCGCCTGGCGGTCCGTCAAGGGCTCGGAGATCAGGACGGAGGGCCATGTCGCCTTCCGCGACGCGCCCGGTGGCCGTGGTACGCTGGTGGAGGCCATCATCTGCTACCGGCCGCCGCTCGGCATGGCTGGAGCCCTTATCGCCGCCATGTTCCGGCGGGAACCGGAGGTGCAGGCGCGGCAGGAACTCAAACGTTTCAAGATGCTGATGGAAACCGGCGAAATCGCCCATGCGAACAATCAAGAGCATTGAGAGGACTGCAAATGCGCGCCCTGACCTGGCACGGAACACGGGATGTCCGTGTGGAGACCGTTCCTGATCCGGAGATCGTCAATCCCCGCGATGCCATAATAAAGGTGACCTCGACCGCCATTTGCGGATCGGACCTCCACTTATATGACGGCGTCATCCCAGGGCTCTGAATGGACCAAGGTGGTCTTAAGGGCATGACAACGCCCATCCGCTGATCCATCCGCTTGTATCAAACCTTCCGGCTCGCGATCAGGTTGCTCATCGTATCGACGAGCTTTATGTCTCCCACGGGCTTTTCCAGTACGGCGTCAAATCCCGTATGGGCCGCCTGTGCCCGGCGCTCGGGAGTGATATAGCCGCTGATGAGGATCGCCGGGCCGTCCCATCCATCGGCACGCAGATCGGAAAGAAGCATCAACCCGTCCACGCCGGGCAGCAGCAGATCGGCGATCAGGCAAGCGGCATCCCGATTCTGCTTGTCCGCCAAGGCATAGCGCGGCGAGGCATAAGCGCGCACATCATATCCCCGCGACCGCAGCAGAAGCTGCAGCGAGCGCCTGATGGCGGCGTCGTCCTCCACCACCATTACGCAGGGCCGCGCTTTCGAACCATTGATCTTGTCTTTTGGCATTGACCCTTCCACCGCGGAGAAACGCGCCCGCTCGATGGCGCAGCCTGCCGCAAGTGATGGATCACCGTCTTTACGTATTATTGCCTATCAGGAACAAAGCCTTATTTGATCCGGTAAGGCACGACTTCCCGAAGGTCGGGATCGACCGAAAGGCTCCGGTCCACTGGAGGAAAGGCGCGCTGATCGCAGTTGAGCCGCGGGCAAATCCGGCAACTGATCCCAATGGGGGTCGCCGCCTGTTCATTGGCTATATCAAGCTGATCGGCATAAACAAAGCTCCGCGCATGCTCGACCTCGCATCCCAGCGCCACCGCATAACGGCGGGGCGCACGCGCATAGGTGCCCGACGGCTTCACAAGGCCCTTGGCCATGCAGACATAGCGCGCACCATCGGGCGTTTGGGCAAGCTGGACCACGATCCGGTCGGGGATGGCCACCGCCTCATGTACGATCCAGAGCGGACAGGCTCCGCCAAATCGGGCAAATTCAAGCCGCGTCGCTGAATGCCGCTTGGTAATGTTTCCCGCCATGTCCACGCGGCAGAAGAAAAAGGGGGTTCCGCACTCCCCCGGCCGCTGCAATGTGGAAAGGCGGTGGCAGGCCTGCTCGAAACTCACCGAGAAATGCTGGCATAGCCGGTCAATATCATGGCGCAGGCTGCGCGCTGTCCTGCGGAAACGGTCATAAGGCATCAGCAGAGCTCCCGCCGCGTAATTGGCGAGGCCGATGGACAATAGTTGCCGAGCCTCATGCGAACGCAGTTCCGCTTCGTCCCGTACCTGGGCGATCTCCTGCTCCAGTTCCAAGGCGGCAAGTTGATGCGCCAGCGCGAAACGGCGGCTGTCAGGCGGCATCGCGCTCGACAGGGTCAGGGTCCGGCTGCGCCGCTCATAACGGCGAAGCAGGCGGGCGCTTTCCTCCCGCGAAGTGAATTCGACCGTGACCCCGTGCCTGTCGTGCAACCGGCGCAATATGCCCTCGTCGGGAACCTGATCATGGTGCCAAAGACTGGCAGCCATCTGCTCGGCGGCCCGGTCGATGGGATCGACATAATTGCCCGCCAGATGAAACCAGTCGCGCACTTCCTCCCAGGGCAGGCGGCCGTCCATTCCGACTTCGCTGGAAATGACATCATCGACAAATTGCAGCCGGTTGATCGCGCCCCGATAGGCGTGGTGGAGCGCGGTCAGCCGATCCGCTATGGCGGGCTGCAACTCAACCAGCCGGTCAATGGCGCCGTCGGAAACCTCCATCCCGGCGAACAGCGGATCGGAAAGCGCGTCGCGCACGCCCGACGTCCGGCGCTGCTCATCATCCACCTCGAAATCCGCGCCGTTCAGGGGAAAGGCATGCGTAATCGCTTGCCGGATGGCAGGCGTCATCGGCCGGTCGTCATGTTCAAGCTGGCTTAGATAACTATTCGAAATGCCGATCCGGGCCGCCATGACGGACTGCGACAACCCCAGCCGAAGCCGCAAGGCACGCAGCCGTTCTCCGGCATATAATCGCTGCTTTCCCACCACTCATTCCTTTGCAAAATATAGTTTTGCAAAGATGGGAGGGCGATGCAAGGGGCTGCGGCTTTTGGGCCGAGTTGCCGTTTAGGCAAAACCAGCCGCCGTCCCTGCGCGGGCAGGGACGACGGACAAAATCAGATGGAACGTCCCATTCCACCTAAAAACCGTCCCTATTCCGGCTTCTTCGCAACCCCCACCAGGGCGGGCCGCAGTAGGCGATCCTTGATCATATATCCCGGCTGCAGCTCCTGAACGACCGTGCCCGGCTCGGCATCACTCGGAAGTTCGATCATCGCTTGGTGGCGGTTCGGATCAAGCGTCTGGCCCATCGCCTCGATCTTCTCGATGCCGTGCTTGCGGAAAACACTTTCCAGCTCCTTGCCAGTGGCTTCCAGCCCGACAACAAGTCCCTTCAGCTTTTCGTCGTCACGCAGTTCCGCCGGAATGGCCGCAAGGGCCCGGCCGAGATTATCGGCGACGGAAAGGACGTCCCGCGCAAAGCCAGTCGCGGCATAGGCGCGCGCATCCTGAACTTCCTTTTCAAGGCGACGGCGTACATTTTGCGTATCGGCCTGGGCATAGAGAATGTCCTGCCGCGCCCGTTCCAGATCGGCCTCAAGCTCTGCCAGCCGGTCTATTTCCGGCGTGGAGAAAGTTTCCTGCTCTCCCTCTTCGCGCAAATCCTGAGTAACTTCAGTGTCTTGTGCTACTTTCTTGTCTTCTGTCATCTCATTAATCTCGATAAGGTCTGTGCGGTGAAGTCCACCATGGGAACGATGCGGGCATAGTTCAAGCGCGTCGGGCCGATAACTCCCACCACCCCGACGACGCGCTCGTCCCTGCTCCGATAAGGGGCTGCTATCACGGATGAGCCGGAAAGCGAGAAAAGTTTGTTCTCCGATCCGATGAATATTTTGGTGGCGCTTCCGTTCCGCGCGCTGTCGAGCAGGCGGTAAATTTCCTCCTTGCCCTCCAACTCGTCCAGAAGCTGCCTGACGCGGTCAAGATGCTCGGCGGCGGCTTCATCGATCAGATTCGCCTGTCCCCGCACAATCAGCACTGGCCGGTCCTCGCTGTCCGCCGACCAGACCGCAAGGCCCCGCTCGACCAGTTCGCCGCTGGCGCCGTCAAGGGCCATCTGCCCTGCCCGGATTTCCTGCTGCAGATTTGCCTGCGCCTGCGCCAATGTCTGGCCCGCAAAGCGCCCGCTTAGATAATTCGCCGCCTCGTTGAGTGCCGAAGGAGCTACGCCCCTGGGCAGGTCAACGATGCGGTTTTCCACGCTTCCGTCCTCTCCCACCAATACGGCAAGTGCCTGCCGCTCCGAAAGGGGGACAAAGCCGAACTGCCGCAGCACCGGTTCGCGCTTGGGCACCAGCACAATGCCTGCGCAGGCGGAAAGGCCCGATAGCACCGCGCTCGCGGCGGTCAGGGCTTCCTCGATCGGACCTGTCTCAGACAGGCGCGATTCAATCGCCCGCCGTTCTTCCTCTGACGGTTCCGACGCCTGCATCATCCCGTCGACGAACAAGCGCAGTCCGCTTTCCGTTGGCATCCTGCCAGCGGAGGTGTGCGGTGCGGCGAGCAGGCCCAGTTCCTCAAGATCCTGCATCACATTGCGGATGGAGGCGGGCGACAGGTTCAGGCCGGACAGTTTGCTGATTGTCCGCGATCCCACCGGAACGCCAGTTCCGAGATAACTCTCCACCACCACACGAAAAACATCTCGCGCGCGTTCGTTGAGTTCACTGATCGGTGCAACCGTCATGACGTTTATCTAGGCAATGGAAGGTGAAGGCTCAATATACCGAATGAGCACTGGCACAGCTTCCGCTCTGCCGCTAAAGCCCCTGCACGACAGCCACAGGAGACACAGATGCGCCCATCCGGCCGCGCGCCCGACGAAATGCGGGTCATTACCATGGAACCCGGTTTCACCATTCACGCAGAGGGCAGTTGCCTTGTCAGCTTCGGCAATACCCGTGTCCTTTGCACCGCTTCGGTCGAAGAGCGCGTGCCTCCCTTCCTGCGCGGCAAGGGCGAGGGATGGGTCACCGGCGAATATGGCATCCTTCCCCGCGCGACCCATACGCGCGGCAACCGCGAGGCTGCCAAAGGCAAACAGTCGGGGCGCACCCAGGAAATTCAGCGCCTTATCGGACGCTCCTTGCGCGCGGTCACAAATCTCAAGAAGCTTGGCGAGCGGCAGATCGTGCTCGACTGCGACGTGATCCAGGCCGATGGCGGCACACGCACGGCATCCATCAGCGGAGCCTGGGTGGCCCTTCGCCTCGCCGTGGACAAGCTCATCGCACAGGAACTGATCGCGGAAGACCCCATCATTCAGAAGGTGGCTGCAATCAGTTGCGGGATCTATAACGGCACGCCGGTTCTGGACCTTGACTATGACGAGGACAGCAATGCTGGCGCGGACGCCAATTTCGTCCTCACGAGCGACGGCAAGATCGCCGAAGCGCAAGCCACGGCCGAAGGGGAATGCTATGATGAGGAGGGCCTGCTCCGGCTGCTGCGCCTCGCCCGCATCGGCTGCAACCAGATCTTCGCGGCACAGGATCGGGCGACCGGGCGGTGACAAAGGGCGACATCAACCGGCAGGCGATCCGCAAGCTCAAGCCCGGCAAGCTGGTAATCGCCAGCCACAATGCCGGGAAGGTGCGGGAGATCAAGGACCTGCTCGGTCTCTATGGCATCGAACCGGTTTCCGCCGCCGACCTGGACTTGCCGGAGCCCGATGAGACCGGCACGACCTTCATCGCCAATGCGGAGTTGAAGGCGCTGCAGGCCGCCGACCTTTCAGGCCTTCCTGCACTGGCGGACGACAGCGGGCTTTGCGTCGAGGCGCTGGACAATGAACCCGGCATCTTCTCCGCGCGTTGGGCCGGACCTGACCGCGACTTCAACCTTGCCATGCGCCTCGTCCGGGACAATCTGATCGCCAAGGGGCCGGAAGCCGGCCATGACGCGCATTTCATCTGCGCCCTGGCGCTCGCTTGGCCGGACGGTCATGTGGAGGCATTTGAAGGGCGGGTCGACGGCGTCATCACCTGGCCGCCGCGCGGCAGCCGGGGCTTCGGCTATGACCCAATCTTCCAACCCAATGGCCACGCCATCAGCTTTGGCGAGATGGAGCCCGAACGAAAACACGCCATGAGCCATCGGGCTGACGCGTTCGCAAAGATGGTAGCGGCGGTTTTCTAGGCGTTCCTGACGATCTGTACATGAAAGCCCTCTCCCTCGAGGGAGAGGGAGCGAGGATCGCGGGGGACGACGGAAAAGCAGTCCTACCTGAAATTGTCAGCGTAAGCCTGAATCTTCAGCTTCCGCTCCGGCGCCGCGACGACATGATAGGCAATGCCTTCGCGGTCGGCATAGGCCTTCGCCGCCTCCAGCGTCGGGAACATCAGCTTCACCTGCCGGCGCGTGTCGGAGGAACCGGCCCAGCCAGTCAGCGGGTCCGGGCGCTGCGCGTCGGCGGGCTCGAATTCCAGCATCCATTTGTCCGTGTTGGCACGGCCCGACTGCATGGCGTTCTTGGGTCGCTGATAGATCCGTGCTGACATGGTGGCTCCGCTAAGGCTGGTCGGCGATCCGATGCCCAAATCCGCCCGGCTCGTCAAGAGTTGCGCCGCGCATCCGCCTTCTTGGTCCGCAATGTTGCGCTCGCCGAGGCCGGGTCGTCGGGCCATGGGTGCTTGGGATAGCGCCCCCGCATTTCCTTTGCCACGGCTGTCCAACTCCCTGCCCAAAAGCCAGGCAAGTCCCGTGTCGTCTGGATGGGGCGCCCGGCGGGAGAAGTGAGGCTCAGAACCAGGGGAATACGGCCGCTTCCAACACAGGGATGCCCGGCGAGGCCAAAGAGAGCCTGCACGCGCAGTTCCACCCTGGGGCCGCCCTCAGCGCCATAGTCGATCGCATGATGGCTGCCGGCGGGGGAAACAAAATCGGGCGGCGCAAGCCGGTCGATATCCTGCTTTCCTTCCCAGCCGGCCAAGGTTTCAAGGACACCGGAGAGTGCCGACGGATCAACCGCCGACAAGCGCCTCTTGCCCATCAGAAGGGGTGGCAGCCATTCATCAAGTTGTTCGAGCAGCGCCGCATCGCTGAGTTCCGTGTGCCCCGCAAACATCGCTCGCACCCGCAAGGACCGCGCATTGTCGGACCAGGGCAGCAAGTCCAGTCCCCCGGCCCGTACCGCTTCCAAAAGGGCCCCTGTCACAGCATCAGTATTGGGTCTGTCGTCGGGTCCGCTCGAAAGCCGAACGGCGCCCAGATGCCGCTCCCTCAGCGCCTCGACCCCGCCCGTATCCGGCCGGAAACGAACGACGCGCTTCTCTTCCACGCGATGGGGAAACAGGGCAAGTACTGACGCCTCAGCAATGGGCGCCGCCGAAAGAATGCGCGCTCCGGCGGCACTCCCCTGCACCTCCCCCACGGCAAGCCATTCCTCCCGTGCCAGGGGCGACAGCGGATCCAACCGAAAAGCTCTGCCTCCCACGCTGATCCAATTCGCGCCATCGGCGTTGCGGCGGCGGGATACCCGGTCAGGAAAAGCGAGGGCCAGGCAGATGCCAGCATCCTCTCCCCTCCCGCTTGCGAGAGGGGATGTAAGGGGCGGGGGAGCGGCCTGCCCTCCCCTGCCTCCGCCTGCGAGCGGACGGGGGGTGAGTCGTTCCCAACGCTTGGCCAAACCCCTTCCAGCCTCAGCCCTTCTACCGCCCTCGCGGCGCCAACGCTGCAGCCGCTGCGTCAAGTCAACATCACTGCCACCCAGACCCCGCTCGGTGATCAGCACCGCAACTTCAGCGGCAAGACGCCCGAGCCCCATCTCGCCAGCGCGGACCAGCATGTGTGCAAGCCTCGGCTCCAGCGGCAGGCGCGCAATGGCCTTGCCATACCCGGTAATCCGCCCTTCCCCGTCGAGCGCTTCCAGGACGCCCAGCCTGTGGCGTGCCTCCTGCACGGCGGCAGCCGGTGGCGGATCGATCCATTTGAGGCTCGCCGGATCGCTGAGGCCCCATTGCGCGCAATCGAGCATCAGGGCGGAGAGATCGCTTTCCAATATCTCCGGCGGATCGTAGGGCGGCATTCCGCTCATCGCCGCTGCTTCCCACAACCGGTAAGCTACTCCGGGTCCTTGCCGCGCCGCGCGGCCGGAACGCTGAGTCGCGGCGGCTTGGCTGGCCTTTTCCGTCACCAGCCGGGTGAGCCCGGCGGACCGGTCGTAACGAGGGCGGCGAGCAAGGCCGCTGTCGACGACGATCCGAACGCCGTCGATGGTCAGGCTGGTTTCAGCGATGCTGGTCGCCAGGATGACCTTGCGCGTCCCGGGTTCAGCCGCCCGGATCGCCGCCCGCTGCTCAGCAGGCTCCAGCGAACCATGCAGCTTGTGTAGCCTGATGACCGGCGAGAGCCCCTCCAGCCGTTCGGCTGTCCGCTCAATTTCCGCGACACCAGGCAGGAAGGCGAGGAGATCGCCGGCCTCCTCCGCGAGCGCACGCCTGATCGCGGCCGCCATCTCATCCTCGATCCGCCTTTCCGCCGAGCGCCCGATATGGCGAAGTTCAAGCGGCCAGGACCGGCCCTCACTTTCGATGACCGGTGCATTTCCCATCAGGGCGGCAAAGCGCGCGCCATCCAGGGTCGCCGACATTGCCAGCAGCCGGAGATCGGGCCGCAGCGCCTCCTGAGCATCCAGAGCCAATGCCAGGCCAAAGTCGCTGTCCAGACTGCGCTCATGCACTTCGTCGAACAGCACTGCGGAAACCCCGGAAAGTTCGGGATCATCCTGTATCCGGTTGCGGAAAATGCCTTCGGTCAGTACCAGGACACGGGTTTTCGCCGACTGCCTGCTATCCATGCGCGTGGCGTATCCGATGGATTGGCCCACCGGTTCGCCCGCCAGTTGCGCCATCCGCTCAGCCGCCGCCCGCGCTGCAAGGCGGCGGGGGGAAAGCAGCAGCACCTGTCCGGTGCACCAGGGCTGTTCGAGCAGGGCCGGGGCGACTGCCGTGGTCTTGCCCGCCCCCGGCGGCGCAACAAGCACGGCATTGCTCCGCTCCCCCCAGGTCGCAAGCAGTTCAGGCAGAACGGCATTTATGGGAAGCGTCATGGCCTCTGTCACTTCTCCTCTCCCGCTGGAGAAGAGATTAATAGGCCCGCGCGATTGCGAACTCTACGGCCTCTATCAGTGCGGCTTTTGCCTTGCCGCCCGGAAAGCCGCCGAGCGCGTTGATCGCCCGCTGTCCATAATGCCGCGCGCGCTCCAGCGTATCGGCAATGGCACCCGTTTGCTCGAGCAACCGGGTGGCGTGGGCGAGGTCCTCATCGCTTGTCCGGTGTCCCGCAATGGCGTCCCGCCAGAAGCGCTTCTGCTCATCATCACCGCGCGCATAACCGAGGATCACCGGCAGCGTCACTTTGCCGTCGCGGAAATCGTCGCCCGCGTCCTTTCCCATCGTCTTTTCATCGGACGAATAATCAATGGCGTCGTCAACCAGTTGGAAGGCGATGCCGAGATTGCGGCCATAGCAATCCAGCGCCAATTCCTGCGCCTCGTCCCGCTCGGCCACCACAGCCGAGATACGGCAGGCAGCGGCGAACAGCGCAGCGGTCTTGGCCCCGATGATCTCCAGATAATGCTCCTCATCGGTATCGATGCGGCGTTGGGCGGTGAGCTGGTTGACTTCGCCCTCGGCGATCACAGCCGAAGCATTGGACAGAATTTTCAGCACCTTGAGCGAACCGTCCTCGACCATCAGCTCGAAGGAGCGGCTGAAGAGAAAATCGCCCACAAGTACGCTGGCGCTGTTACCCCAGATGATGTTGGCCGTCTTGCGTCCGCGCCGCAAGCCCGATCCGTCCACGACATCGTCGTGAAGCAGAGTGGCGGTATGAATGAACTCCACCGCCGCCGCCAGCTTGTGGTGGCGTGTTCCCGGATATTCCAGCAATTCGGCACAGGCGAGTGTCAGCATGGGCCGCATCCGCTTGCCGCCGCCTGCGATCAGATGTCCTGCAAGTTCGGGAATCAGTGGAATTTTCGACTGCATCCGTTCCAATATGACGCTGTTGACCGCGTGCATGTCGTCGGCAACCAGCGACATCATGGGTTCCAGCGAGGGCGCCGGACGGCGATTCAGTTGGTGAACGGTGGCAGTCATATGAGGCGCGATGTGGCGATGGCGGAACAATAAGGCAAGCATAATAGCTTGCCTCTGCACCGGTTCTTCGCAAAAAGCCGCCTTGAGGAAGGGATTCGGGCATGGATGAGACGCTGAAACGCTATCGTGAAAGCATCGACAATATCGATGCGGCCCTTGTCTTCATGCTGGCCGAGCGATTCAAGATCACTCAGGCAGTCGGCAAGTACAAGGCCGAGCATGCCCTGCCCCCCGCCGATGCGGGACGGGAGGAACAACAGATCACGCGCCTGCGGCAGTTAGCGGTTGATGCCAAGCTGGATCCCGACTTCACTGAAAAATTCCTCCGTTTCATCATTGATGAAGTCATCCGGCATCATGAGGGCATAAGAGAGGGGAAGTAGGCTTTCCTGAAAAGGCAGCGGGGTCCCTACCTTCGTGCTCAGGGACGACGGGATGACTCGGCGAGCGGCTTCACATCGGGCGCGGCGCAGGCAACGCCCTAAACCGTAAAGCTTTCCCCGCAGCCGCAACTGCCCTTGGCGTTGGGATTGTCGAAGACGAATCCCGCGGTGAAATCATCTTCGCGCCAGTCCATCGTCGATCCTACCAGATACAGCACCGACGCGCCGTCGATGTAGAAGGTGCCGGCAGGCGTTTCGATCTTCTCATCATATTTCGCCTCTTCGGTCACATAGTCCACCGAATAGGCAAGGCCGGAACACCCCCGGCGCGGAGTGGACAGCTTGACGCCGATCGTACCCTCGGGCGCCTTTGCCATAAGGTCGGCGATGCGCTTCTCGGCTGCTGCCGTCAGCGTGACGGCGGCGGGACGGGCGCGGATCCTGGTTTCAACGGCCATTACAGCATTCCCAATTCAAGCTTTGCCTCATCGCTCATCTTCTGCGGGTCCCACGGCGGATCCCAAACAAGGTTCACCTCAGCAACCCCGACGCCGGGAACAGAACCGACACGCAATTCGACCTCGCCGGGCATGGATTCCGCGACCGGACAATGGGGTGTTGTCAGCGTCATCGTCACGACAACATGGCCATCGCCGGTGACATCCACGCCGTAAATCAGCCCAAGATCATAGATATTGACCGGGATTTCCGGGTCATAGATCTCCTTGAGGGCCGCTATGACGCCTTCATAAATGTCGCCGCCTGGTTCACCGGGCGAAACACCGGAGGGCGTCTGGCTCAAAAAGCCCTCCAGATAATCGCGCTTGCGTTCCATCGTCTCACGCAGGCTTTCGGTATCGTCCACGCGCGCCTTGGGCGGCGAGGTGACGCTGTCCACTTCTTCGACGGAAATTTTCCGCTCCTCGTTCATCCAAAGATCTTCCTTACACGCTCTATTCCGCGCACCAGCGCCGCGATGTCATTTTCGTCATTATAAACGCCAAAGCTCGCCCGCGCCGTCGCCTCAACGCCCAGATGGCGCATCAGCGGCTGGGCGCAATGGTGCCCGGCGCGAATGGCTACGCCCTCTTCATCCAATATGGTGGCCACATCATGGGGATGCACCCCTTGGACCTCAAAGCTCAAAATGCCGGCTGTGTCCTCCGGCCCGAAGACGCGAACGCTATTGAGCCCTTGCAACGCCTCCCTCGCCTGCTCCACCAGCGCGCATTCATGCGCGTGGATGATGCCCAGGCTGATCTGCTCGATATAATCGATCGCGGCGGCAAGCCCAACCACGCCTGCAATATGCGGCGTGCCCGCCTCGAATCGTGTCGGAGCGGGGGCATAGGTCGTTTTCTCGAAGGTCACCTTCTCGATCATCGAGCCGCCACCCTGATAGGGCGGCATGGCATCCAAAATCTCCGCACGCGTCCAAAGTATGCCGATACCGGAGGGACCATAAAGCTTGTGCGCGGAAAAGGCGTAGAAATCGCAATCAAGCGCCTGCACATCGACGGCAAGCCGGGGCACTGCCTGGCACCCGTCGATCAGTATCTTCGCGCCGACCGCATGCGCCATGTCCGCCGCACGGCGAACGTCCAGGACGGAACCCAGCGTGTTGGACACATGCGCCAGCGCCACCAGCTTATGTCTCGGCGTCAGCATCGCCTGCATGGCGTCAAGGTCGATCCTGCCGTCTTCCGTCAGCGGCGCGACATCGATTTCCGCCCCCGTCCGCTCAGCGATAAGCTGCCAAGGGACGATATTGCTGTGATGCTCCAGTACGGAGAGCATGATCCGGTCGCCCGGCTTCAGATTCGCTCCGCCCCAGCTATGCGCGACCAGATTGATCGCCTCGGTCGCGCCACGCACATAGACGATCTCGCTGTCGGAATAGGCGTTGAGAAACCGCGCCACCTTCCGCCGCGCCGCCTCATAGGCCAGCGTCATATTGGCCGAACGCGCATAGACGCCCCGATGCACGGTCGCATAATCCTCGCCATAGGCCCGCGCGATCGCCTCGATCACCTGCGCGGGCTTTTGCGCCGTCGCTGCGGTGTCGAGATAATGCCAGTCGGCAATGCCGGGGAAATCGGCACGCCAGCTTTTCGAAAGGAGGGTTGCGTTCATTCCTCAACCACCTCGGAAAAATTTAATTCGTCATTCCCGCGCAGACGGGAATCCATCTCCCATATCCATAGCTGGACAGAAGGCCGGGGGATGGATCCCCGCCTTCGCGGGGATGACGATAAAAGGAGGGTCACACGAGGGCTCATACCATCGCCTCCAGCTTCGCCAGTGCCGCCTGTTCCATCTTCTCGCGCAGCGCCTCGTCCGCCACATCGTCGAATACACCAGCGATAAAGGCGCGCAGCAGCAGCGTCTTGGCCAGCCCAGGCTCCATGCCCCGGCTTTCCATGTAGAACAGCGCTGCCTTGTCCAGCTCGCCCACGGTCGCGCCATGGGCGCATTTGACATCGTCGGCGAAAATCTCCAGCTCCGGCTTGGCGTTGGCCGTCGCCGTGCGGTCGATCAGCATAGCTTTGACCGACTGCTCCGCATCGGTCTTCTGCGCATGACGGGCTACCTTTATCCCGCCCAGAAAACTGCCGGTCGCCCGCTGCGACAGGATCGACCGGACGGTCTGATTGCTCGACGCATTCGGCTTGTCATGGCGGACGGTCGTCACAATCTCCAGCGTCTGCGTACCCGATCCAAGGATCGCCCCGCCCAGCTCGAAATGCGCGCCCTCGCCGAGCGTGACGTCAAGCGTCACTCGCCCAAGCCGCCCGCCCATATTGAGGATATGGAAATCGAGCCGCGCTCCATCCTCGATCCGGATCGCATAGTCACGCACGATGACCTCGTCGTCATCGGCATCCTGAATCAAATGCCGAGCAACTGTCTCTCCAGCAGGCACCTCAATGCGCTCTGCCTCAGGCACCGGCCAGATCGTGGCAAGCGCCTCTATGTCGCTATAGCGCCACGCCTCCTCATGGGTGCTGGGAAGGGTGAGCGTCATGCCATATCCTCCCCGGCAGGGGGAGGGGGACCGCGACGCGAAGCGGCGTGGTGGAGGGGGCCTTCCTCTTGGCGCGGCATGGTGAGGGAAGCCCCCTCCACCACCCTTCGGGCGGTCCCCCTCCCCGTTCCGGGGAGGATATGAAGGACCATCCTCACGCCACAACCTCCGCATAACCCTCGCGCTCAAGTTCGAGCGCCAGTTCCGGCCCGCCTGACTTCACGATCCGCCCGGCAGCCAGCACATGCACAAAGTCCGGCTTCACATAATCGAGCAGCCGCTGGTAATGGGTGATGAGCAGCACCGCCTTGTCCGGCCGCCGCATGATCGCATTGATCCCCTCGCCCACCGTGCGTAGCGCGTCGATGTCGAGGCCGCTGTCGGTTTCGTCCAGGATCGCCAGCTTGGGGTCGAGGATGCCCATCTGCACCATTTCGTTGCGCTTCTTCTCGCCGCCCGAAAAGCCGACATTCACGGGACGCTTGAGCATCTCCATGTCGAGCTTCAACAGCGCCGCCTTTTCCCTGGCGAGCTTGATGAACTCCGCGCCCGAAAGCGGCTCGAGGCCATTGGCCTTGCGCTGGCTATTGAGGCTCTCGCGCAGGAATTGCAGGTTGGATACGCCCGGTATCTCGACCGGATATTGAAAGCCGAGGAATACTCCGGCCGCGGCCCGCTCATGCGGCTCCAAGCTGAACAAGTTCACACCGTCAAAAGAGACCTCGCCGCCAGTCGGCTCATAGCCGGGCCGGCCGCCCAGCGTATAGGCGAGCGTCGACTTGCCCGCCCCATTCGGACCCATGATGGCATGCACCTCGCCCGCCTTGATGGTGAGCGACACGCCCTTCAGGATCGGCTTGCCGTCGATTTCGTTGGTGAGGTTATTGATTTTCAGCATTTATCTACAGACTTCCCAATCCATTCGTATCGAGCGCAGTCGTTTCCCCCATGACTGATCCCAAACGCCTCGGCCCTATCAGGCCCCTCCCCTGAAGGGGAGGGGTGTTCAGGCGCTTCGCCTCATCCCTCAGTGTCAAGCCCCTCCCCTGAAGGGGAGGGGTTGGGGTGGGGCGGCTCATCATCCCACGCTTCCCTCAAGACTGATCCCCAGCAACTTCTGCGCCTCGACCGCAAATTCCATCGGCAATTGCTGCAGCACTTCCTTCGCAAAGCCATTGACGATCAGCGACACTGCCGTTTCCTGATCCAGCCCGCGCTGCATCGCGTAGAAAAGCTGGTCGTCCGAAATCTTCGATGTCGTCGCTTCATGCTCGATCTGGGCGCTGGGGTTCTTCACCTCGATATAGGGCACGGTATGCGCCCCGCACTGATCGCCCAGCAGCAGGCTGTCGCACTGGGTGAAGTTCCGCACATTCTCTGCGGTCGGCGCAACGCGCACCAGGCCACGATAGGTGTTGTTGGACTTGCCCGCGCTGATGCCCTTCGAAATGATCGTCGAGCGGCTGTTCTTGCCGAGATGGATCATCTTCGTGCCGGTATCGGCCTGCTGGTAGTTGTTGGTGAGCGCAACGGAATAGAACTCCCCGACGCTGTTCTCTCCGGCCAGCACGCAGCTCGGATATTTCCAGGTGATGGCCGATCCCGTCTCTACCTGAGTCCAGGAAATCTTGCTGTTCTTGCCCTGGCAAAGTCCGCGCTTAGTCACGAAATTATAAATGCCGCCCTTGCCCTCGGCATCGCCGGGATACCAGTTCTGGACGGTCGAATATTTGATCTCCGCATCCTCCAGCGCGACCAGCTCGACCACGGCTGCATGGAGCTGGTTCTCGTCGCGCTGCGGCGCCGTGCAGCCTTCGAGGTAGGAGACATAGGAGCCCTTGTCCGCGACGATCAACGTCCGCTCGAACTGCCCGGTATTTTCCGCATTGATGCGGAAATAGGTGGAAAGCTCCATCGGGCAGCGGACCCCTTCCGGGATGTAGACGAAGGTCCCATCCGAAAAGACCGCACTGTTGAGGGTGGCGAAATAATTGTCATGCTGCGGCACGACCTTGCCCAGCCACTTCTTCACCAGTTCGGGATACTCGCGAATGGCCTCGCTGATCGAGAGGAAGATGACGCCAGCCTCGGAGAGTTCCTTGCGGAAGGTCGTCGCCACCGAAACGCTATCGAACACAGCGTCGACCGCGACCTTGCGCGCGCCCTCCACTCCGGCGAGCACCTTCTGCTCCTCAAGCGGAATGCCGAGCTTCTCATAGGTGCGGCGGATTTCCGGATCCAGTTCGTCGAGGGACTTCAGCGAAGCCTTCTGCTTGGGCTCGGCATAATAATAGGCCTCCTGATAGTCGATCGGCGGTACGTCCAGCTTCGCCCAATCCGGCGCTTCCTTGGTCAGCCATAGCCGATAGGCCTTCAGGCGCCATTCCAGCATCCATTCCGGCTCACCCTTCTTGGCCGAAATGAAACGGACAGTGTCTTCGCTCAGGCCCTTGGGCGCGAACTCCTGCTCGATATCGCTCGCCCAACCGAATTCGTATTTCGACGCCTTCTCGGCAGCGGCGAGCGCTTCGGCATTGCGGACGGTGGTGGTTTCGTTCGTCATAATTTGATCCGTTCGTCCCGAGCGAAGTCGGGGGACGTTGGCTCCGAATGACGTGTCTCGACTTCGCTCGACACGAACGGAGGAGGAGTAATTTCTCCAGCGAGGCTTTCCAATGACACTCCCGCGAGAGCACCGCGAATGGCCCCGTTCACCGCACTCCAATGCGGCCGCACGCGGCAATTTTCCTCTAGCGCGCATTCATGACGTGTTTCTTCGATGCAGGCCGTCATGGCGATCGGCCCTTCGACAGCCTCGACAATATCGGCAAGGCTGATCTCGCCTGCCGGACGCGCAAGCGCGAATCCGCCGCCCGTTCCCCGTGCCGATTCGAGCAATCCGGCCGCCGCCAGCCTGCCCATCAGCTTTTGCGCGGTCGGCAAGGGCACTCCGGTCTCTTCCGCCAATGAGGTGGCGGAAAAGCGCACATCCCCATCATGCCGCGCGATGGCGGACATGACGACAATGGCATAATCGGCAAGGCTCGAAAGCCGCAAAGCCCGCTCTCCACAAATCGGATTGAATCGTTCCGATTGGGCATGTGGAGGCGGCGGCCCCGGAAATCAAGCTTTTTCTACCGCCTTCCGGCCACAGACTGCAAGGATGGCTGATCAGCCGGAAAGACACGCCAATCGGCGGCTTCGGCCTCGGCAACGGCGCAGCGGCGCCCCCCCGAACTTTTGGCCTGGTACAAGGCCGTATCGGCCGAATGCAGCAGGGTCTCCACGTCGCGTCCATGCTCGGGATAAAGTGCAATGCCGATGCTGAGGCCAATCCGGGCCGAGCAGGGACCGATTGCATAGGCGGCGCTGGACACTTCCAGGACCAGCCTTTCCGCCATCAGCTGCGCCGCCGCCCGTTCGCCGACCGAGCTAAGCACGATGAACTCGTCCCCTCCTATCCGTGCAATGGCGTCTTCGGGCGCGAAGCCTTTCAGGCGGGCAGCGACCATCTGGAGAAGCTGGTCGCCCACGCCATGACCGTAGCGGTCATTGACTGCCTTGAAGCCATCCAGGTCGAGATAGAAAAGAGCCCAGCCACCAGCGCGGCCAGTCTTTTTCGAAAGGCGCACGGCCAGCTCATGCAGAAGTCCGCCCCTGTTCAGCAATCCCGTCAAATGATCGTGCCGCGCCAGATGTTCATTGGCCCTTTCGGCGATCATCGTTGAAACGAACATTTCCTGCAGCCGTTGGGAAGCGATCGTCATTGCGACAAAATAGATCGGTATCTGGGCGAGGCTGAGAAGCAGGACCGGCTGTCCCGACAACAGCGAGGCTATGGCTGTTGGACCAAGGCTGAGCGCGATCATCACCGCGACGAAGCGCGGAGCGCCAAAATTTCGGAAACAGATGCCCCCGACCATCGCCGCCGCCGACAGGCACGTGATGGCCGATGCCAGCCAATCACCACTCAAAATGCTGACGAAGCAGCCATATCCCACGCTGAACGACCAGAGCAGCCCCAAGATCAGGTAAAGATCTGTATGTGTGTCCTCCCCTAGTGCTGCTGCCCTATGCGCGCGAAGCAGAACGAACAGGCGGATGGTGCAGACGGCAAATTCAAGCACCAGCCAGAAAAAGAAGGACGGAATCGGATGGCGGACGGTGAGGACCGCAGACACCATCAGCGTGTTGAACACGCCGCCAGCATAAACCGGAAGCGAGCCGAAGAGGCTGGAGACCAGCGCCTGCCGGATGTCCAGCGGAACATCGTGACCGGCATGGGTCAGCCATTTGGTGAAGCGCCAGCGCGGTAATGTAAAATTATTGTTATTAACGCGCACTTTTCATCCTGACCCTGCCGCGCGGCCCGTTGAATATTGGCGCCGCGGTTACTGACACTGCCTTAACAGGGCATCGGTTAACGGATGATGTGCCGGACGAAGTTATTGTCTGTTTTCATTCAGTTGCGCCCCCAAAATGCAGTATAGACGGTTTGTGGCGGCGAAATGATTCATTTCGCCGCCACCCCCTGTGTTCCGCTCTCCCCTACGACCCGGAGCGGCAGACCATCATTTCTGCAAAATCCCTTTTATCTGAACCGATTGGACCCGTTCTTGCTG
The DNA here is from genome assembly GCF_035276005.1 of Rhizorhapis sp. Lineage (NCBI taxonomy): Bacteria > Pseudomonadati > Pseudomonadota > Alphaproteobacteria > Sphingomonadales > Sphingomonadaceae > Rhizorhapis > Rhizorhapis sp. The sequence continues at coordinate 2,544 of NZ_DATEMB010000047.1, read as the reverse complement.
GATATAGTTATGTCCAACGGATGCCCGGCGGCCAATAAGTAATGTTACGAGGACATAAAAATATCAGGCTTTCAAGCTGTTAACCCGCAATGTGCGGCACTGCCGAAAGCCGTATTTCTCCTGAGGAAACCAGCCTGGACGGTTTCAGAGGTTGATCGCCAGGGCTGTTCCGGGGCATCGGCTTGGGATGAGCGACGGCATCAGCCTGACTCCGCAAGGAACGGAAATCCGCCGATCCGCAACGGTGCGAAAATTTTCGATGGCCGAGCCGAAAACTGGATGCCCCGCGAGGATTCGAACCTCGATTGACGGAGTCAGAGTCCGTAGTCTTACCTTTAGACGACGGGGCAATGTGCGGCGCAAATAGGGCCAGGGTTTCTGCGGGTCAAGTAGGGAGGTGCGGTAAATTTCCGTCGCGCTCCCGCCCGCTAAAAAATCGCACGGCCTGTCGAGCACGCTCTTCCAAGCTTTTCGTGCGGACTGGCAGAGGAAGGCTGATCCGGTTAAAGGCAGCCCTCCAGCCGTGAAGATTCTCTGATGCGTTTCCTGTTTCTGCTCGCCGCCGCGGCAGCAATACTGACAAACAGCCCCCTTTTCGCAAAGCCGGAGGAGCCCGTCCTGGTCCGGGTTCGTCTCCTGACGTCGGAGGGCGAGATCGTGGTGGCGCTCGACTCTCGCCGCGCGCCGAAAACGACGGCCAATTTTCTGGCCTATGTGGATGACGGCCGCCTCGACGGCACCAGCTTCTATCGCGCCGCGCGGCGCAAGAATATTGCAGGGCACGGTTATATACAGGGCGGCACTCGCATGGACGCCCGGCGAACGCTGCCGCCTGTGGAGCATGAACCGACCTCCCTTACCGGGATCACCCATCTTGACGGCACCATCTCAATGGCCCGGCGGGATCGGCCCGGATCAGCCATGGGGAATTTCTTCATCACCGTTGGCCCCAACCCGTCGCTCGACGCGCGGGAAGAAAGCGCAGGCTACGCCGCCTTTGGCCATGTGGTATCCGGCATGGACGTGGTGCGCCGCATCCTTGCAAAGCCCACGGGCGGCGGAACCGGCGCCATGCGCGGGCAGATGATTCTTCGACCGGTCCGCCTGGTCAAAGCGCTACGCCTTGACGGAACAGCCAGCCCCACGGGCCGGTCCAAGCCTTGGCTGATCCAGCTTCCCGACTTTTCTAAAATGAAGAAAAATCCCCGCTGATTGGCAGGTCCTTCCTCAATGGTTGCGTCCGGTTCGCGATTGCAACATAGGAATGGCATGACAGAACTCACCTATGTGGACCTCCAAAGACCCGCCATCGGCAGCGGCGAATACAGGGAGGTTGCGCCGGGAGTCTATTGGGCAACCATGCCCATGGGCGGCAAGATCGAGGCCATAAACGTCTGGGCGCTGCGCGACGGGGAAAATTGGGCAGTCGTCGACACCGGTTTCCGTAACGAAGAGAGCATCAGCGCCTGGCGCACCATGACGGCAACGCTGTTCGATGGCGGCCGGCCCACCCGCATCTTCTGCACCCATATGCATCCCGACCATACGGGCCTTGCGGGCTGGTTCGTGGCCGAGTTCGGTTCCCGGCTCTGGATGTCGCGCCTCGAATATTTCGTGCTTCGCATGCTTGCTGCGGATCTTGGCAAGGCGGCGCCGGAGGAGGCGGTTCGGTTCTACCTGTCAACGGGCTTTTCGGAAGCGTCGATTGACAGGTTCAAGTCCCGCTTCGGCCAGTTCGCTCATATGCTGCATCCGCTGCCCAACGCGTTCCATGCCCTGGAACATGGCGACCGCGTCGCTATTGGTGGGGACGAATGGCACGTCATTGTCGGCAAGGGACATTCGCCCGAACATGCCTGCCTGTACAATCCTCAGAAAAAGCTTCTGATTTCCGGCGATCAGGTCCTGCCCACCATCTCCAGCAATGTCTCGGTCTATCCTTATGAGCCCGATGCCGACCCGCTGACGCTCTGGCTTGCCAGCCTTCAGCGGTTGAGGGAACTGGTTCCTAATGACGTCATGGTGCTGCCCGCCCATGGCCAGCCCTTTTACGGCCTGCACCAGCGTATCGGCCATTTGATCGGGGGACATGAACGCAGCCTCACCACCCTTGCCGAGGCACTTGAAGTCCCTATGCGGCCCGCTGATCTTTATTCCGTCCTTTTCCGGCGGGAGATTACGCCGGGGCTGGAGATCATGGCAGTGGGGGAAACTTTGGCGCACCTAGCCTGCCTGCGTGCAAGAGGCCTTGCGAGCGTGAAATACGACGCGCAAGGCATCCAGTGGTGGTCCCGGCGCTGAACTAGACTCGTTCCGGTTCTGATCGAACCGGAGGGAGCCTAACTTCTTTTGTTTTCGTGATTTCCGAGTCGCCAGATGATTCCATCCGGCCCGGAATCACTCTATAAACGGCAAAGCGATGGGAGGCCGCTGATCGATATTCTCGCTTTCTTCAAGGTCGAAAGCACCTCTGAGCTCTGGTGGGTGATCGTGGGCATGGGCGCGCAGGTCATTTTCGGCATGCGCTTCATCGTCCAGTGGCTC
>NZ_DATEMB010000046.1:0-3125 GCF_035276005.1 Rhizorhapis sp. | reverse complement strand
CCCTCGAAGTCCTTGATCAACTTCCGGCCCTTCTCGCTGGTTTTCATCATTCTTCCCCGATCATCCGCTTGCCCGTGGCAATGTCGTGCATGGTCCTCTCTGCGCTGATCTCCATCTGCGCCGCCTGCCGGATTTCACCCTTCACATGCTGCTCCAGGTAATCGTCGGCGCGCTTCAGGAACCATTGCCGCACCAGGCGGATGATCCGTTCGGAACTGAGCCCGATCAGCGCCGCGATCGTCGCCGCGTCCCCCGCATTCAGCCCGAGCCGTTCGATGATCCACCGCGCCAGAAGGACGACAAAGCACATCAGCAAGAGGTCGATCACAACCATCTTGACCGTGACCTTGCGGCCCTCGCCCAGCGTCAGTCCGTATTTCGCCGCCGTCCCGATTACCCACCCCGCAACGATCGTCCCATATTTGGCAAGCGCCATTTCAACCCATGGCGTCATCGCCGCTGTTCCCCCGTTACCACTCACGAAATCAGCCCGTGCGCCTGTAGCCTGGCGATCAGGTCATTGATGGCTGTCCGTGCCTGGCTGTCCACAGTTGCCCCGCCTGTGGGCGCCGTAACCGCGGATTGACGCGAGGATAGGACGCGGTTGCCGTTAATCTCGACCGTGCCATTTGACGGCACCTTGAACTTGACGCCGCCGCTGTCTTCCAAACTCAGGAAGGCGTTGTCCGAACCATTCGGAGCAGCCGCCGTATAGCGAACGCGGATGCCAAAGGGGCTGGCGTTGGTGTTGTCGAAAGTGGCTATGTTGGTGGCGGTCGTTTCCTTGACGTGCAAGGTCCACAGCGGCTCGGAGGTAAAACCGACCGCGACTTTCCCACCGAATGCGCTAGGCGCGGTCCCTGCGCCAAAGAACGCATATTTATACGGGCCGTTGGCGCTGATCTGCGAACGATAGCCGATCACGACATTGGAGGATTGCGTGTCCTCCGCATCAAACTGATAGACGTTCACGACCTTGGTCGCGTCGCCCAACTGGCCGGCGCTAAAGCCCTTGATGACTTCGATCGAACCTGTGCCGCCGAGCGTGGTGGAGACGGCGCGGAAAACGGTTGCTTCGGCAGTGATGTCGCCGGGGCCGTCAACCCGGATATGGCCAGCAATGGCCTGGGCGTAGGCGACATTACCAGCACCCGACAGCCAGACATATTGGTGCAGGCCATCGGCATGGGTGGTCGTGCCGCCCGTGGTGTCTACATGCGTGCCGCTGTAATTCGCGCGGACATAATCATAGTTGTTCGATCCCTGCGCATAGACGCGGTTCGCAAGGCTGTAGAATTGCGTCGTTCCTCCAGCATCGGCAGAGGTCGCCGTGCGGGAAATGTCGATCGCGTTGGTAGAGCCAGAGGGGAGGGCGCCGAGGTTCAGGCTGTCGGTGCCGAGGGTGTTGCTTGGATTGCTATCGCCAGGGTCCATCGTTACCTTAACAACGTCATTTTCATCAGTGAGGACGACTTTATAGTCACCGCTGGTGAGCCATATAGCAGAAAACCGCCCGTTCGCGTCGGCAACCACGGGGTTGGCGTTCGCATTTGTAGCTGCATCGGCATCAGTGCGGGTGGGATAGGTCGCCTTGCGCGTCGATGTGCCCGTGATGTAGAAATTCAGCTTCCACCCTGCGCCGACCGCGCCAGCGCTGGTGTTTACCGAGAAAATGCCAGTGTCGTATAGCCGCGCCATGGAGCCAATCCCAAAATCATTACGGTCTTGTGGTTGGCTTGACGGGATCGCGGCCCACTACCGCGCAGCAAGGGCTGCTCCCGTCCGGGACACTAGCATAATTGCGCGCATGGGCAAGCCAATGTTATGTCTGTGATTCTATGAAGAAGATCATTCTTGCGCTCGCCTGTGCCGTGCTAATTCCGTCAGCGTCATGGGGCGGGCGTCCATTGAGTGATGTGGAGTTGCGCGCCGCCTACTGCATCGGTAGGCTCGATGGGCCGCCGCTTGACCCCAACAGATATCCAGAAGCCTTCAGGCCCAACATTTCCAAATTGAACGATGAGGTGAGTCTAAGCCTACATCGGCTAAAGTCCTATTTGGCCCCGAAGGAATATCTGGATACCGACGCGCTCCTATATGCTGTGGCACAAGGAAAAGTCGCTCAGGAAGAGTCTGGAGCGTGCGCGGGCAATGAAAATTCGCAGAGGTGCGCCTATCTGACGAAGGATGTGAGCGGATGCCGCAGTCCCAACTTCCTGCCATTTTAACATGAAAATTTGGCAGGCCCTGTTGATCGTCGCCATAGCCTGCACGGCATACCGAAGTAGGCCGTGGCAGGCGTTATGGCTTGGGGGATTTCTTCTCTTCCCGTGACGCGGCGGACTGTGCGCCGTAATTATCATTCATGGCGGTTAGCAGCTTCTGCTGAAGCTGGCCGATCTCATTGCTCAGCACTGGCTCACGCGCGGCCACCGAGGATAATGCCTCCACCCGTGCCCTAACCGCTGCTGGATTTTTAGCCTGCGCGATTTTCAGCAGGGCCTTGGCGACCTTTGGAGACGCGAGAAGGCGCCCAGCAGCGTATTGCGCGGCCAGCACCTTGCCGAGCGTAAGGACGCTGGCCATCGCGGTTCCACCTGTCGCCGCACCCATCACCGCCAAGCCGGTGTTGCTGTAATTCTGATATTTCGACGCAGCCTTGGCCCTGTCCGCCAGAAGCGCAAGCTGATCGATCGCGTGCCGGTTCTCACCCTGAAAAATGGCATTCTTGGCCGAATTGCCCATCTTGTTCCAGTTGGTGAGGAAGCTGTTGAACGAGAAGGCATCGCCGCCAGCGTTTTGCGCGCCGGGGCCAGCCTTGCCGAGATTGTCGATCATCGTTGCTCGAGCGATCCCCGCTTCCTCTTCGGGCAGCGTCTCGAACAGTTTGGCCAGGCGGGCGTTGTTCCCCTTTGCCGCCGAATTGAGCGCGGTCGCGATCTGCTCTCCGCTCTTTTCACCCTTCTTGCCGATGATGGGCAGGATCACGTCATCGAGCGTCTTGATCCGTTCAGCCCACTGGCGATCGGCCTCCGCATAGGTGCGGGCGGCGTTGCTCTTCCCCTGCGCCTCCAGCGACGTGATGAGATCATTGCTAGCCGCGTCCACAACCTCATTGACCCGAC
>NZ_DATEMB010000045.1:0-16017 GCF_035276005.1 Rhizorhapis sp. | reverse complement strand
GATCCCCGCAGATTGTCCTTGGCGAACTTCTGGCGAAGCTGCGTCCGCATACCCCGGATGCCGTTGACCGTGATCGTGCCACGGTCGGCCAGTTCATCCTTGAGGCCTTGAAGCACGGACAGCCCATCGGCCCCGCCAGGCACTTCGCTTAGCTCGGCAATGTGGCGGTCCAGCGTCTCGATCGCCTTCGCTGGCGCAATCCGGGCATCGCCGGCTTCTTCTGCCGCTTTATCATAGACCCGGCCAATCGAGTTGCGCGATCCGGAGCGGAATTTGAGCGCGCCCTCGCGGACGGCATTGCCCATATTCTCCGCGTCCAGCGCCGCACCTTCGCGAGAGGCGATCTTGCTCAGCGCGTCGCCGGCTTGACGCTGCGACCGCTGCGCCGCCTTGGTGATAGGGACAGCACCACCCGGCGTGGTACGGACCACCGTCGTGAGCGTGCGCGTGAGCGCCCCCCCCGCGTCGGCCGGAAGCATGTCGATGCCAAGATCAGCGGATGCCTCCGCTACATCGCGGGCTGTGTCCGCAGCCCCGCCACCCGGACCAGTAGGAGGCCGTTTGCCTTTCCACATTTCACCGAGTTTGCCAAATCCCGCGCCAAGGGCCGTTCCCGCAACGCCTCCGGTGACGGCCCCCGCTCCACGCTCTTGCCAATTCTCGCCGGACCCAAGGCCATAAAGGGCGCCAGTTGCCCCGCCAAGGCCAGCCAACTCACCAGCCGTGCTGGCTCCTCGGCCCACCGGAAACAGAAGACCCCCAGCCACCTGTCCGGCCCCGCGCAGCCAAGGGCTGTTCTCTGCGTCATAGCGATCGATGGCACGCTCGCGACGAAGATTATCGTCCATCGTGCCGTCGCCAAAGACCGTCTTACCGGCTGCGGTGATTTCATCTGCGAAGCCCAGCGACAGGGCATCGGCAGCGCCGCGCGCTACTGCGTCCGCGCCTTCGACAATGCCGCCCTTGCCGCGCGCATCGGAAATGTCCGGGTCCTTGATAATGGCTTCAGAGGCGGGTGCGACATTGCCGCCCGGAAGATCGCGGGCTTTCACGATCTCGTCGGCATTGGCGAGGTTCCAGCCAATGGACGAGGCGAAGTTCCGCAACTGGTCAGGGGACGCTTTGGGGTTCGCCTTGTTGAAAGCGTCATAAGCGGCCTGCTGTTCAGGCGAAAGGGATTGCGGGGCGACCTTGTCGGCCACGTCAGCGGGCGCTAGAACGCCCGGATCGGCAACCAATTGCTTGCTCCCGACGCCGGGACCGGCCGCAACTTTGAGGCTTTCGATGACGCGCTGGCGCGCCTCCGCCTTCTGCCGGATCGTCTCTTCGCTGTCGCCTGTCTGCGGGAAGAATATCTTGTCCTGCGCCGTGAACTCATCTCCACCGATCGCAGCACCCGATTCATACCGGAGCGAGGCGCGGATGAAATCTTCGCGTGCCTGCTGCGCCTTCTGACGTTCCGGAGAAGTGTGCGAATTGACAACATTCTCGGGCAGGACCGCCCGCGCCATGTCGCCCATATAGCCGACCGGAGAACCGCCTTCTTTGGCGGCTATAAAGTCATTGTTCGCGCCGACTGCCCGCTCATAGAAGCCGGTCGATTTACCCTGGTATTCCGTCAGGGTGTTGCCGCTCGTCTTCTTCGGCGCCCACCCCTGAGCGCGGTAGGTGTCCAGTTCGGTCTGATGTTCCGGCTTGATCCGGCCCGCCGTCTCCAGCTCGATCAGCTTGGCAATGCGCGGGTTGGTGACGGTCTGTGTCGGGTTAGGCTGGCCCATGATGCCCCTCAGTAATTCAGGTCGTCGGTGGCGGTCGGGGCGTTACCCATGACGCCGATCAGCGGCTGCGGGCCCCATTTGGAGACGCGCGCCTCCCGCTCACGGGCAAGGCCGAGATTGCCGCGGGAGATTTCCTCGCTCGACCGATTGTGGCGCTTGGTTTCGTCAAGCTGCGCGTCAGATCGGGCGTTCGTCAGCAGCTTGTCCACGTCGATCGCCATCGCGACATAGCCCTTGAGGCCATTGTCGGAGAGGTCGGCCTTCTCCAGTTCCTCGCGGGTCATACCAGCGGCCATAAGCTGCGGTGCGACGGCGCGCAGGGCCTGCCCACGCTGCGCCGGAGGGAAGCCGGATAGATATTGCGCGGCCTGGCCGAGCGCCGCGTTGCGCGTCTCGAACTGCTCGCGCTCCTCCTTGCTGGCCTTGGTGAAATGATCCAGAAACTTCATCGCCATTTCCGGGTCGATGATCATCAGATCGCGCATCGCGTCCTTGTTGTAGGCAGGGTGGGCGGAAGGGTGGGGAAGGTCGCCAAGATTGATCGGGCCGTTTTGCTGCCCGCCTTCGCCGTCCTGCTTGAACGGGCTAAGGCCCTGCGCAACCCGCTGGCGCGCAAACTGGACCGCCTTTTGCATGATGCTCGGCGGCATGTTCCGCAAGAAGTCGGGGTTAGCCTGCTGGTCTGGGTTGTTTTTGGTGAGGTATGCGATCTCCTGCTGATCCAGGCCCGGCACGAGAAGAGGGATTTCCGTTTCCTTGCCGTCGATATTGACGCCAACGGATATCTCAGTCGAGACGCCGCCATCAGGACGCTGGATCACCCCAAGCCACCCGGTTCCCTTCGCTGAACCATCGGCGCGGTTGCCCCAAGTCGAGCGGTCATTTGCGTCTCCACCCAAAGCCGCCATGTTCTTCGCCACATAGGCCCGCGTTTCAGCCGGCGCGGCCTGTAGCCAGTTTTCGCCATGCGCCTGCAAGGCCCGATCAAGATTGCCCGGCCCCCAATTATAGGCCGCCCACGCCTTCGCCATGTCGCCGCCGTAGCGATCTTTCATCGCGACCAGATAATCCCGGCCTACCCGGTTGCTTTCTTCCGGCGAACCATCCGCCGCAGCGCGCACACCGAAGCCGGGATCGCGGTTCGTGGCTGGCATGACCTGCATCGCATAAAGCGCGCCCTTGGGGCTGCGGACAGGGCGGCCATTGGCATAGTCGCGATTGCGGCTTTCCGTGTTCGCCGTGATGTCGAACAGCCGGCCATTGCCCGCAGGTTCCGGGGCAGGAGCGGAAGGCGAGGGTGGCGCGTAGGATGGCTGCGAGACGGCGCCGCTTTCGTCGATTGCAGTTGAGGGTGCGCCGCCTGCAAACAGCCGGACCAGCGCCGACTGGCGCAGTTGCTCCTGCTGCCTGGCCCGCGCCTTGTCCTCCATGGCGTAGCGACGATCTTCCAGCGCGATCTGCCGGTCCTGCATGGACTGACGGTCGGAGACGCCCTGCCGATACATCTGCATCAGCGCGCCTGCGTCGATTGCGTTGACGATCGGCATCAGTAAATCCCCCCGAGATTGCCGCCATAGGGATATTGACCGCCGCCGTTCTTCATCCCCTGCATGTAGAGCAGCCCGCCCGCCGCGCCGCTGACAGCCGAATTGATCGCGTTGCCGGTGTTGGCGTAAGCCGACGCTCTTGCCGCGCCTGCCTGCTGCGCTGCCTGAGAAGCCCCGGACGCATAAGCCTGTCCCGCCTCCGCCGTGCTGCCCGTGGCGCTCTGGCCCACGCCCGCAAGAGACTGGAGCCGCGCCACATAATTGTTGAACTCATCCGATGCCACGCCCTGAGCGTGTGTGTTGACCGCCTTCATCGTCGCGCCGGAGTAGAGCCCCCCGCGCGCCGCCGCCGACCGCTCGATGGCCTTCTGGCCCTCATTCAAGCGGAACAGATAACCGGGGCTGTTGTAGAAATCCGAATAGTCGGCGCCTGCCGTGCCGCTCGTTCCGCCACTTGAATAGGCGGCGGTGTTGCGGCCTTCGCCTTGCCCGTAGGTGTTGTAATGCCACTGGCCATATTCCGCTTCATCGTTGAAGCGGCCTGTGGGCTGCACCTTGGCCCATTCCTTGGCGAGATCAGGATTGCCCTGAACATAGGCGTTCCAATCGGTCCGCTTGGGAGAGGACACCCCGGAGATCGCGGCGAGCTTATCGAGCGCGCCATAGCCGACCTGGCGATAGGGCGCATAATCCGCCCGCGTCGTGTCATATTGATATTTCTCGATGGCGGCGGACTTGTCGGCACCTTTCTCAATCGCCTTCGCTGATTTATTGCCGGAATAAATCGACGCCCCCGCGCCAACGACCGCTGTACCGATGGCCACTGCTACCATGTCAGCCCCCGATCCATGCAGAATAGAATGTTTCCACCGGCTTCATTCCCATAGCTTGGAAAAGCCGCCCGCTATCCTTGTGCAGCTTCGAACCGAAGTAGACGCGATCCACACCCCGCCGCTTGGCCTCCTTCATGACGGCGCGCATCAGGCGCAGGCCCGCGGTTCCGCCGCGAATGTCCGGAGTAGTGTAATAGATGTCCATCGTCAGGGTGAGGCACTGGCGATAGTGAAGGCCCGGTGCCACGAAGCCTGCGAAATAGCCGACCAGCCGCCCGCGCTGTCGCAGCGTGACGAACAGCATTTCCCCCGCCGCCTCGCGCGCCGCATAGACATTCCACATCGGGTCCAGCGGGGTTTTGTCCTTGTCGAGTGCCAGTTCCTCCCAATGATCGGGGAAGATAGCCTGCAACTCGTCCAGTCGCTCCATGAAGGATTCGACATGGGTCGTGAGAAAAGATCGAGGCGCCGCACTGATCGAGATTGGCGCCTCGACAGGTTGGGAGATCACCTCCTTTCGGCTATCGGCCAGCATCATGCCGTCCTCACGTCAACGATCAGCGCCAGACGATCGTCCGCGCTGTTATTGATGACAGAATGGGGGGCGGTGTTATCGATCCACCAGCACTCGCCTATGCGGAAATTGACGGCTTCATCGCCGATCTGGAACGCGCAGCCGGGGAGGGATTGCAGCGCGATCTGGTATCGCTGATAAAATTCAGCCGGGGCGCCCTGGTCGGCATGCTCGGGAATGGAATTACCTGGTGCGAGGCGGGTGATGAGGACGCGCCCCAACTGCACCCCTTCGACCCGGCGCATCAGATCAAAGACGAGATGCCGGGCCTGCGGCAGTTCCTGCCATGCGGGGTAGGAGCGCACCGCGATATCATCGATGACCGCCGTTTCGTCGTCCGGCACGTCATTGAAGAATAGCCAGATATCGTCGCAGGCCGCATGGGGCGATCCGGGAAAGGTGGTGCGGAGGCTGTTCTGGTTCCACAGATGTGGTTTGGCCGCCAGCGCATTAAGCAGCGGCACCACATCCATTTGTTCGAAAATCTTGCAGAACCGACGCATGAAATCTCCAGACTGGTCGGCGCTGTCTGGAGTGAGTGCGGATGCGCGGTCCGCCGCAAATGCGTCACGGCGCGACTATGCACGAAATCACGGGGGAGGGCAACAACTCACGTCAGCCCGCCCAGGTTGGTGATGTACCATTCGGTGGTGTTGGTCTTGACCGCCTCTGCCATGCCGTTCGCAGCAAGAGTGCGGGAGCCGGTGGACGCAGAACCGGCCAAGCGCAGCGTGTCGCTGGTGATGGCGATCGTAACCGTGCCAGAGCCGTTTCGGGCAACGAAGCGGACAATCGTCCCGATCGGGAAGGCGACCGAAGCATTGGCAGGGATCGTGTAGGTGTGGGCCGAACCGCTGTCGTGGTAGATAGTCTTGCCAGCATCCGCCAGAACAAGCGTGTAAGCCCCGGAACTCTGTTCATTAACGGGCATCCCTCTGAAGCCCGCCGTGTAAACATTGGTCGGCCCACTGTTGGGCAGAATCACTTCGCCGGTGAAGGTTGCCCCGTCAAGATAGGCAAAATCGCCATCGGTGCAGGCGGTGTTGAACTGCGCCTTGGTGCCGGACACGGTGTTGCTGCCAAGGGCCAGCGTCTTGTTGGTGAGCGTCTGCGAGCCGGTGAGGGTGGCAACGACTGTTGCATCTACGGCAATATCATTGGCATTGACGGTTATCCCTGTACCCGCGCCAATGTCGAAGGTACGGGACGCCGATATATCGCCGCCGCCCGTCAACCCCGCTCCAGCAGTCAGCGTCACCGCCGCGTGATCGGTATTTCTCGTGCTGGAGGTGTCAAGGGCGACGTCATTGGCGTTTACCGTGATGCCGGTTCCCGCTCCGACATCTACCGTGCGGGAGGCAGAAATATCCCCTCCGCCCGTGAGCCCGGCGCCCGCTGTGATCGAAACCGAGCTATGGTCCGTGTTCCGGGTCGATGCCGTGTCCAGCGCCACATCGTTCGCATTGACGGTGATTCCAGTGCCGGCCCCAACATCAAAGGTCCGGCTCGCGCTGATGTCACCGCCTCCCGTCAGACCGTTTCCAGCTGTCAGGGTGACACTTGCATGGTCGGTGTTTCGGGTGGAGGTGGTATCGAGCGCAATGGCGCCGGTGCCACTGTTATAGCTAATCCCGGTCCCGCTGCTAAGTGATGCCCTCGCCCGCGCCTGCGTGAAGAACAGATTGGCGATGCCTTCGGTCACATTGTCCGAATTGAGGGCCGCCTGAGAGGCTGTTGTGATCCGCCCCTGCTGATCGACCGTGAAGCTGGCAAGCTGTGAGGCGCTACCATATGTTCCCGGCGTAACTGCGGTATCATCAAGATTGATCGTGGCTTCTGACGCAGCGAGAGACAAGGACAGCGCCGTTCCGGCAAGCAGCCTCTTGGCGTTGGGCAGGACGGTCGAAGTCGTATAGGTCAGATATTCGGCATCACGGAGGGACTCAATCAGTCCCGTCCCCGTGATCCTCTGAACCTGGACCAGAAAGCGATAAAATTCCGGCGTAACGAACCCGCTTGCATCAGAGATGGGTGCGCGGGGCGGAAGGACCTCAAATCCCATTTACCGGATATCCGCATAATAGGACATGACGAAGGTGCGCGCGGGATCGGTGACGCGCAGGTGTATTTGCCTCTGCCGGAACTGCCCAAGCTTCCTCCAAATAGCACGGCGGCGATAATCACCAATCACACCCATCGAGCGCCATGCCTCGTTGGACCAGCGGCGACCGCCATCATCGGAATAGCGAAGCATGATCTGCGGGTCATCGATGGAACTATTGCCGACGCCTGTCTCGCACATAACCTCGAAGGCATACATGGTGAGACGCTGCCGCTGGCCTTCGATGGTGGGTAGGTAGATATCGACCTCGATCCGCTCGCCATCCTCGGTATTGAGATCCAGTGACGGGCGATAAATCTTGCCGTCCTGCCCGCTCGTCAGCAGGACCATGTTATATGCTTTTACAGCGCCGTTGACCCGCCATCCGGTCAGATCAACACTCTTGCGCTCATGCCACAGTCCGGTGGCCTGATCGAAAACGAAGGTGCCGTTATCCGTGTCGAGGCAATAGAATTTGTGCCCCTCCTGGTCATAGGCGAAGCCGCGGGCATAACTGACATTGCGCAGCTGGTATTCGATTGCATGGGTTGATATGCGGATCGGCTGATAGCCGGTGAGGCGATAGACGACGCGGTCGTCCCCCATGAAATTGACGCTGTTGTCGATCTTGACGATGCTGTCGCGGTCGAAGCAGCCGCGCTCGATAAAGGCATTCCCCTGCCGCTCGAAAGGAAATGCCGCAGCGCCGCTATTGTAGAAGATTTCGACCGTTTCCGATCCGAAAAACTGTACCTCCCGATGATCGATGATCATGCCAACGATATTGTCGGGAGAACCTTCGGCCGTGGCTATATCCGAAGGGTCGTAGCTCGTTGCGTCCCCCAGCCCCGAAATGAAGAATTGCCCCGTTCCGGCACGGGTCCAGAGGATATAGCTATCGATGAACCCGACATCGGAAACGGACCAGGAAATACCATGGTCTGCTAGCGTGGTGAGGGAGCCTGCCGAGAGAATATAGCCAACCCCCGCCGCCGCGATGCACAACTGCGCCCCATTGTCGGCCATGTGAACCAGGCCCGACCCTGCGATGGTGCCGATTAGCGTCTCTGCTCCCGCGCTGGAAACGCTGTAGAGCGATGTTCCTGATACGACATAGAGCGTGCCGGCCATGACGTGGGCGCCGCGGACTGGCCCAGTGCCCACATCCGCCCATTCAAGAAGGCCCGGCGCGGCCATGAGCGCGAAATCCTCCCGCTTGTCACCGTCCGCGCGCTCCGCAAAGCAGTTGACCAACTTGGAACCCGACCATGGTTTGGAGCGCCCCTCGCTATATTGTAGGGCTGGTTTGGCCTTCAGCACCAGCGCGCCTCCGGTTGCAGGAACAAGCTGGCAGGCTCGGTATCCCATGCCTCAAGCTGGGCCTTGTAGAGACCCGCGCGTGCGCTGATCTCGCTGCGAATGTCTGGCGTCACGCCATATTTGAGCGCCAGTTGCTCAGCCAGGCCGTAAGAGAGGGCCTGCATCCATTCGTTGGGGAAATCCGCGTCGTCCGCTGTGCTGTCAAAATCCTCGATCGGACGAATTTCCGTCAATTCTAGCGTCATTGCAGCGGCCACAGCGGTCGAAGCGGTCGGCCACAAATAGAGTGTTCCCGCCGTCGAGCGTGGGTCATAATAAAAGCTGATGGGGGTGGCCTGAGACGCCTTGTTGGGCTGCTCCAGATAGTCTTGCCGCGCCAGATCATTGAGCGGCGTGTCGATGCCAGACGAGGTAACGCGCCGGCGCACCTCAATCACCCGCAATGGCTTGGGTGTGAGCGTATAATCATCCTGTCCAGCGACCAGAGTGACAGAGCGGCTAACCTGCTTCCACAGATGGCCCTCGGCGCTCCAGGCCTTCGCAAGGAGATTGAGCGAGCGCATGGCCCGCTGATACATATCAGCGTTGATGCTTTCGCCTTCAGAACCGACGCCGCAAATGTCGAAGGCTTCGGCTATGATCTCGTTCGCCGCCAGGCGATAGGTCGTGTCACCGGACGTTGCCATTTACAAATCTCCCGGCTGCACTTCATTGTCGGAAAGGAAGGTGTCAGGTGATTCGGGGCGAGCGTTGGGGATCGCCTGGTTGCCAGGCACGCCGCGCACAAAATCCTGTGGATTGCGCCTGTCCACGAAGCTGCGATGGACCATCGCCCCGTCCCATTGGCGAACGAGTTGCGACAGGGGATATTTGAAGCCAGACGCCTCGCAAATCCCCTGCGCTTCCCAAGGCGCGAAGCGGTCCATCAGCCGTAGGCCTTCACCAGATCCAGTTCGATCGTGTAGGTGGCATTGGCCGCCGCGCCGATCGTGCTGAACTGGATGACTCCTGTCTTGCCAGCCCCGGCATTGTTCGGGATACCCCCGACCGAGGCGAAGTCATGCAGCCCATAGCCGGTGAGGATCATGGCCGACACGTCCGCCGTCGCATCCCACAGGATATTGACCTTCATGCCCGCCACCTCGTAGCGAACGGCGCGGATTTTGACGCCAGTGCAGGCGCCCAAGTCAGGATGGGAGGCAAGCGCGGACGGCGTGACCTTGGATACTGCCGCCTCGCCGGTTCCGTCGCTGATGTTGGTGAACTTCATCACCGCCCGGCGTCGGCCGTCGATAATGGTCTGCGAAGTGACTGCATCGGCCATTTACTTGCCTTTCTTTTTCGCGGGCTTCTCAGGGGCCTGGGCTTTCACAGCGTCGATCCCGTCGAAACGGGCCACGCGCTGGAGCCGCTTGGCTTCCATGATGGTGGCGGCGGGAACCGAGGCGAGGATGACGCCTTCTTCATCCTCGACCTCAACCCGGAACCCATCGCCGTCAGATTTGACGCGATAGATCATGGTCAACGCTCCTTGGCGGCGAGCAGGTAATCGACGGTCATGGTTTTCGCGACCGCCTCACCGTTCTGGATGCCGAACGAGACGGTAATCTCGGTGTCGGGCAGATAGCTGGACGAGGCATCGAGCGAGCCGACCTGAACATCATTGACGAAATAGGCCAGCGTGGACTTGCCGTCATAATACCAGCCCAGGACGATGAAGGTGTCATTGGCAAGGCTGGTGATCGCGCTGGCGGAAGTGCTTCCGGTCGTCGCGTTCTTGCGGCAGATGACATCAAGGGTGGCCGCGCCGTCCGCCTTCAGGAAGTAGATGCCATCGGTCACGTCGAGCGGGGTCGTATCGGTGACCTGGAGGCCGATCACCACATCCGACTGCGTGGCGTCCGACACCTTGAAACGCGCCTTGAAGAAAGCCCGCTTGCCCGCTTCCAGAAGGAAGCTCTCGCCCTTCTTCTGAAAGAAGTCGTTGTCATCGTCGGCCGCGTCATTGGTGATGAGCAGCGCGCCGCCATCAACGTCCGTCAGGGCTTCCGACGCGGAGCCGGCGCCGGCCTCGGTCTTGGTGATGGTCCAGTCGCCAGCGGCATAGGTGTCGAAGTCCTCGAAATAGACGTGCCATTTCGTGGGGTCCTGAAAACCGGCGTTAAAAAGGGTGGAAGCGCGGGCGGCGTTCGTGACGCCACCGGGAAACCGGGTAGGTGCTGCCATTTCAATATCTCCAAGCGTTCACGAGAACGATGCGGCTGCATCGCTTGGAGCCTGGAGAAATGGCTGTCCGGCCTGCGTGATTTATACGTTAGTCTTGGGGTTCCCGCAAGGCATAGCGATCCAGATAGTCCGCAGCGGCGCGAAGGAAGGCGGGATTGTCCCGGAACTTGCCCAATCCGAGATTGCAATCGGCGCATAATAGCGCGCGGACACTGCCTGATGCGTGGCAATGGTCAATGGATAGGCTGATCTTCTTGCCCCTTATGACAGACCTTTCTTCCTCTCCGCATATCGCGCAGACGCCATTCTGAGCCGCCACCATATCACCGAGTTGCAAGCGCGTGAGCCCATAGCGGCGCTTAAGATCGACATCCTGATACGCCTCCAGCCGGAGCCTCCTGTAAATCTTTTGCCGCCGCGCCGCAGCGGTCTTTGGGCATTCGCCATCGATCTTTTCCGTAATAGACCGCTTCCAAATGAAGTTGGCTGGTCCGATAGGTTGCCCGTCATCTGCGGCGAATAGTTTATGCTTCGGCGTTGGGCGCTCACCTACATCGGCCGCGAACTGTAGGAAGTCATTTTCCCATTCGGGCGCCATAGGCGTGAGAACGCGGCGGCGGCGCATGTGTGCCCAGCTGTTGTAAAGTGGGTGCCTAGTCTTTTTCCCCCAGCCCTTCGCGCCCCAGTCGTCCGGTCGGGTCTGCTCTGTGTGACCATGGCGCTGGAAACGACGATAATGCATTTCACACATACCGTGCCCAACGGCAGGCTTCCCGCAACTGTCGATGTGGCACATGGATCGAGCACGGCGCGCCGCATATTCGGTGGTCCCGCGCTTTTGTTGGCGCTGATAGCACGCTCCACACAACCCCTTGGCCGCGATCCGAATATCTCTCTGACAAACTGTGCAAGCCATAAAAAAAAGGCCCTCCATTCCTGAAGGGCCTTCCTATTGTATGTAATGGATTAATACAAGGGCTATGCCCCGAGAGTCCCATACAAAGCGCGCGGGTCGGTCCAGCCAACGCTGTACCGCTCATAGCCCTTGTACTTCAGGTTGCCCGTGTCGAAGTCGCCATCCTGCGCGAAGGTGGCTTCCTCGCGCTGGAACAGCTTCATGCCCTCCGGCGCGTCCGTGCGCAGGAACCAGCTGTTGGTGTCCGTCAGAAACGGGTTGGCCTTGATGCCCTCGGGGATCATGCCCATGGCACGAACCGCGTTGACGGCATTGTTGGCCGTGTCGTTCTGGAGGCTGGACTTGAGGATGCGGGTGGCTTCGAACTCCAGTTCGACCGGGATTACCAGTGAACGGGCGGTCAGGCCGATCTTCAGCCCCCGGCTGTCCACGGCCTTGCGGACGAGGATCAGCATGTCTTCCAGCGCCGCTTCCGACAGATCAGCGGCAACGGTCGGCGTGTTCTGCCAGCTACCAGCGATCGACGTGTGCGCGGTCGAAAGCAGGGTCTGGCCGTCGCCGCCCGTGTAACCGGAAGTGCCGGCACGGTTGTAGACGTTGGCCGCGACGATCTCCTTGGTGATGCGGAACGACCGCGCCAGAGCCTTCGCACGGGCTGTGCCGCGCTTCAGGTAGAGATTGTCCATCAGTTCCTCATGCGTGATGATGAGGCCCATGCCATAGGCGACATGGGTGTAGCGGGTGGTGAAGCCCTGCTGATGGCTGTCATAGGTCGTTGCCTGACCCTGCGGCTTTTGAGGCACCAGACCGAAGCCGACGACTTCCTGATCTTCCTCATACTGCATGTCCGACGACACCACATCGAACAGGTCGGTGTAGTATTTGTCGGGGTCCTTGTAGTTCATCCCCCAGACGGCGTTGAGGCCGGGCCAGAGCAGCTTGGGGAAATTCGCGGTTGAAATAACACCAGACATGATACGATCTCCCCTTTAGGCGCCAGCGACCTGGTTGCTGAACAGGTGGCGGTTGATGCGGACGAGGAACTTGGACGATGCGGCACCCGTGCCGACAGCCGTGCCGAAGTCGTTGTCCGCGCGCAGCGGCATGCCCACGATCTTGAGGTCGAGGGTGTTGGTCGTCGCCTCGGTCGTGTTATCGAGAGTGACGCCCGACAGGCCGGTTACAGTCGAGCCGGCGGCCACCACGAAGTTGACGTTGAGGCCGACATCGTTGGCCGTCAGCGCCGTGCCGGTCGAAACCTGCTGCACTTCATAGAGGGTGTTGGGATCGGTGTTCACCAGCACAAGGCGCTGGGTCGAGGCCGCCCGGTAAATCAGGCTGTCGCGGGTATCCGCCACAACGCCGACGACCACGCCGCAGATCACATCGCCGGTCGCAGCCTGGGCCACGTCCGAATAGACGCCACCATTGATAAACTGCGAGGTGCCGGCGATCTTGACCGGATCACCAATATAGATGGCGGTGGCGTCACCAGCGGGGACAGAGAAAACCCGGACAGCGCCGGATGCAACAGCGCCAAGGGTCGAAACCGGGCGCAAACCGGAAGGAGTGTTGAGATTAGCCATTGCAGGCGTCCTTGTTCAGCATCGAGCCGGGAAGGACGCCTGTTACGGGAGAACCTTAGCGCTCGATCTTGATGGCGGATTGACCGGCTGTTGCGTAAAAGGGCTGCGCTTCATTGCTGCCGCGCGCGTGCTTTTCCAACTCGCCAGACGGATCAAGACCTCGGCTGATGTTCTGGTCCTGGATTTTCAGTTCCTCATCAAGCTCCTGACGCCCCTGCTCATAGAGCTCGATCGGGGTTTCCATCAGGTAGGTTTTGAGAGGAGCGCCGTCGTCGGTGGTGCCTGCGAGACGGTTGATACGGGAGCCGGGACCATGGGTGGCTTCGGTCGGGGCTTCCGCGAAGGTATAGCCCAATTCCTGAAGCTCGGCAATGCGGTTCTTGTCATCGTTCACGAAGCGCCTTTTGAAGCCGGGGCGCTCGGCTGCATGAAGCTTGAGACCTCCACCAGTAACCGCGCTACGGCGCTTGCGCTGCAACTTGGGCGTGCCAACCTCCTGACCGCTCGATTGTTCCGCGCCACTTTCCTCGATCGAGCGGGGTGGGCGTCCGCGCCGGGTGATTTCCTCAGACATTCTTCCAATACTCCTTCGCGTAGGCGTCCTTGTCCTTGAAGATGCCCTGACGGACCATCATGTCCGCCATCTGCTTGGCATCGGCGGGCATGTCGGTGTAGCTTTTACCCTTGGCTCCAGGCTGGCGCATGCCGTTAGCCCCGCCGACCGGGTTGACCTTGGGTTCGGCCTTTTCCTTCTTGGCGAAGCGCTCACTGGTGCGCTTGGCGATCTCACCCAGCCACTCCTCGGTGGAGCCGGTATATTCCTCCAGCGGGCCAAGATCGGCGATCACGCTGTCGGCATAGGTGCGCTTCACCTCGTCCTTGGCGTACCAGTCATTGTCGGCCAGCCATTCGCCGAACACCTTGCGATATTCGACCTGATCAACCTGTTTCTTTTCGGCCTTGGTGTCCGAAATGCTGTCGCGCAGTTCGTCCAGTTCCTTGGAGATGCGATCGTGAGCCTCCTCGTCGCCATCGCGCACCGCCTGCTTCTGCTGCGATTTGAGGTCGTTCAAGGCCCGCTCATAGGCCTTCTGCTCGAACCCCTTGAGCGTTTCGATGACCTTCTGCGCGTTGCCGAGTTTGCGGTTGAGCTCCGCCGTCTCGCGGGTCAGGCGCCTGTTGTCGCGCTTGGCGATCGCAAGATTTTCCTCACGGGCGGCAAGGAAGGTATCGGCATCGACCCATTCTTCCGTGTTGCCCTTGAACTCGTCCTGCGGTTTCCAGCCCAGCGTGCGGGCCTGCTCCTCGGGCGACAGGGCGCCTTCGATCTCTTCCGCGCCCTCGGTCAGCGCTTCTGTGCTTTCCATCTCGCTCATTTACCTTCCCCAACAGTATCGCGCACAGTGATCACGATGTGATCAATTCCCCGAGCCACGTCGAAGTGCTTCATCAATGCCATTGCGATAGTCGCCTTCTGGGCTCGGATTTTCTCCCGTACGCGCTGGATAGCGCGCTCCTCTTCGGCTGAAATCTCCTCCTCGATAGCGGCTTGGATGGCCCGGTGAATCACCGTTTCCATGCTGGTCGTTGACACGATGCTCATGCCGCGACCTTCCCGATGATATCCTCATCATTGATGATCCAGTAGACCTGGCCATCATCCGCCTCGATCTTCGCGCCGGAATATTGGGCCACGAAGATACGATCGCCGGTCTTCGGCCTGTCCATCCCCCAATCCGCGAAGGCCGACGCTCCTCGGGCGATCAGCGTACATTTCTGCCGCTTCCACGCTTCCTTTTCCTTGGTCACATCGGAAAGGATGATCCCGCCCGATGTTTTCTCTTCCACTGGATCGGGAAGGACGAGGCACTTTGTGTCCAGTGGCTCGATTCCGCTGTTATTCTGCACTGATAACCTCCACCCCATAAAATGCCGCCACGTCCTCGGCCTCAAGCCGGGACAGGTCCCCCAAGGTCTCCGCCTGGACCTGCGCTGTCTGGTCCGTTGATGGGATTTTCCCCTGCGCCCACGCCTCCGACAGAGACAGCACCCGGTCCTTCAGGAACTGGTGGAAGGCCTGCGTCCCCGGATGGGCCAGCCATCGCTCCAATTCCGCCTTGTTCGCCAATAGGTTCATTGGGCATCACCTTGTCTGCAAGTTGCTGGGCCTGCGCGACCCAATGGATGGCCATCTGCTTCATGGCTTCGTCGCCAAGCTGCTGGCCAAGTGCGAAAGCAGCGGTTGCCGCCTCGACATAGGATTTCGCGGTCGCAGCATCTTTCGCTCGCACATCCGCAAGGTTCTTCTCGGTGTCGGAAACCATCTTCGGGTCAGGTCCGGCCTGCGGCACCTCGAACAGGACCGGGATGTCACTTATCCCTGCCGCCTCGAACTGGCGCCGCCTGATCTCCACCTGGTTGATCAGCGGGTCGCCCATATGCTGCATCATGACCTGACTCTTGGCCATCTTCTGCATGTCGTTGACGGCGGTGGGATCGGACACCGGGACAATATCCAGATCGCGGTCCTGATAGTCGGCGCGTCCGATATTGCCGGTGCCGTCCGGAATGTCCGCAAGCGCGAAATAGGTCTGCTCGTCCAGATGATCGCGGTTGAGGTTGCGCAGGATGCGAAGATCGCGCCCGAAGGCCCGGTGGATGCGCTTGTAGATCGCCGTAAACACCTTCTGCCCCTGCTCGATCAGGGCAAGGGCTGTGGTGGGCGCGGTCTGGCTGTCCTGGCTCCCGGTGAGGATGTCCTGGACGCTGGTAATGTCCTTCGCCGCCTCGATCAGAAGCCCGAGAAGCTGGAACAGCGTGGGCGACGGGCCCGGCAACTGGAGCGGTAGGATATTGTCGCGCAGCGGGCCGGCTGACACGCCCTCGACCCGCTTCCACTCGCCGGGCGTGAAGCGCATGTTGCCGCCCTTGATCTTCACCCCGCCGCCAAGGAAGCCGCCCTGCATGTTGGAGAGGGTGCCGGCGTCGATAAGCTGGTTGATGATCGTGTCGATAACCGCCGAGATGTTATCGAGCAGCGTGCCGAAGCCGATATCGTAGAAGGAGCCATCAGGGGCCGGGATGAAGCCGTATTTGGTGAAATATTCCTTCCGCTCGATCTTCACGATGGTGATCT
>NZ_DATEMB010000044.1:0-14517 GCF_035276005.1 Rhizorhapis sp. | reverse complement strand
GTCGAGCAGTGCAACTATGTGCAGACCATGGAAGCGCTGTGGGATTCAAGCCACCTCAACTTCCTGCATCAGGACGGCCTGGTCAAAGGCGGCGAAACGGATCTCGAATTCGGGAAAAAGACACAGAATCTCAGGCTTAGCGTAACCCCCAGGGTGGAAGCCGAAGATACGGAGTTCGGTTTCCATTATGCGTCGATCAGGCCCGATGGGGATAAGGAACTGGCGCGTGTGCAAGCCTTCATTCCGCCCTATGGAGAGGTCAATCCGAATGGCGATCTGTGGATGGCGGTCGTGCCGATCGACGATCACAATTCGATCTATTTCCACGTTTGGTGGGATGAAAGTCGGGAAATCGGCGCAGAACCCTACAGGACCGAGCACCTGAAGCTGATCGGTCTCGATGAAGACGCCTTGCGTGCATTCGGCATGACCTATGACAGCATCAATAATCCGGACAAGCCGTATATTCACAACGGCTTCAAGCAAAACCGGGCGGAGATGCGCGCCGGCAAGACATTCTCCGGCTTCCACAGCTTTACCCAGGAAGATTCGGCAGTGCTCATGTCGGCTGGTTCCTTGCGTCCTCGGACCTATGAGAATTTGTGCCAGGCCGACGCGGGTATCGCCCGCCTCTACCGGACGTTGCTGAAGATCGCCAAGAGCACCGAAAAGGGCGAGGACCCGATCGGCCTCAATGCCGATCCGATGCAGATCAAGGGGCTCAGCGCCCATGTACCCGAAGGCGGAACCTGGCAGGACCTGGTGCCGCACAGGCAACCGGTTCGAGGGGGGAATGCCGGGACGGTCAATCCTGTTCCGGAGGATCCGGTCACGGCAGGCTGAATGACTTCAGGACCGGTAAGGTGCCGGAAAGGGTTAGGCTGCGCCAGCTTTCATCACACCGAGCAACCAATAGTGCAGTTCGCGGGTGAGCTGTTGGCCCAGCACCGCCAGCGTGCCCGACCGATCCAACAGCCATAAAAGGCGCAGCGCAGCGTCGACAATCTCTACTTCGGTCTGATCGACCCGCACCGGCCGATCCCGACAACCGCTGGGTCAACGGCCAGCGCATCGAGGTGTCGGGCGGCCAAGCGATCTGACCGGCTCGGGCGGGTGCTACCATCGTGCAGCACTCGCCCCCCGGTGTCCCCGTGGGCCTCAAGGCGAAAAACGGTGCACTGCGCACTGCCCTTTCTCCCGAGCATATGCAGCTGTGCATCTCCGTTTCGTTTGACACCGGCACCCATATATTTTAAGCTTATAGCAATTAAATCGGAAGGCCTCTAGTGGTTGAACCAAGCTACGATCAGTATCGTGAGGACGTGATAGGCCGTGCAAATGTGGCCGATACGCCCGACCTCGTGGCGTACTATCGGCGCCTTCAAGAGCTAGGCACCGGCGCGTTGTGGACAGTCGCCAACAAGATCGAACCGTGGGAACCTGCGTCAAGTTCAGTGCCAATGCTCTGGCGATATAAGGACTTGCGTGAAGACGTTCTGAAAGCCCTTGACCTCGTAACGCCTGAACAGGCAGGGCGACGAGTCATCTATCTGGAAAACAAGGGTCGCTCTGACGTCGTGGCAGCCGTTGGCTGGCTCTATTCCGGTCTGCAGGTCATGAAGCCCGGCGAATGCGCATCGAGCCACCGGCACAGTGCGTCCGCCTTGCGCTTCATCATGGAAGGCAGAGGCGCGTTCACCAATGTTGACGGCCACAAGATGACACTGGGAGCCAATGATTTTGTGCTCACGCCCAATGGCACCTGGCACGAACATGGCGTGGCGGAAGACGGAGCAATCTGCATCTGGCAGGATGGTCTGGACATTCCGCTAATGAATGCGCTGGAGGCCAATTTCTACGAAGTGCATCCCGATCTTAACCTGGCGGTGTCCTACCCGGTCAATGATAGCCTCGCCATCTGGGCCGGAACGGGCCTGCGTCCAGGCGGTGCGCAATGGACCAAAGCCTATTCGCCCCTGCTGAAATATGAATGGGCTCCGACCTATGAAGCCCTCAAACGCTATGCGCGCGTCACCGATGGCTCTCCTTATGACGGCATTCTCATGGACTATGTGAATCCCAATACCGGCGGTCCGGTGATGCAGACGATCGGCGCTTCCATGCAGCTGCTTCGGCCCGGTGAAAAAACCAAGGCCCATCGGCAGACAGGAAGCTTCATCTACCAATGTGCCAAGGGCAAGGGATGGTCCGTGATCAACGGCCAGCGCTTCGACTGGCAGGAACGCGACATCTTCGTCGTCCCGGCGTGGATGTATCACGAGCACGCCAATGCGTCCGATAGCGAGGACGCCTGCCTGTTCAGTTTCCATGACCTGCCCGTCATGCGTGCGCTCGGCCTTTATCGCGAAGAAGCGCTCGGCGAAAACGACGGTCACCAACCCGTTCTGTCCTGATCTCACCATAAGGAAGCATCATGCGTCTCGTTACCTATCGCGCCACCGTGGAATCGGAGGCGCGTTTGGGCGCCATCGTCGGGAAGCTCGTCCTCGACCTCGCCCGGTTTGGCTCCGTCAAGGGCGTGCCCTTTCCCAGTTCAATGCTGGAATTCATCGATCTCGGCCCGCAGGCCGTTGCCGCCGCCACGAAGCTGATCGCCGATAGTGGCGAGATCTTCCCAGTCGGGACCACGCTTCCGTTGTCGAATGTCAAGCTGCTTGCGCCAATCCCCCGCCCTCGGAAGAACATTTTCGGCATCGGGCTGAACTATACCGAGCATGTGGCCGAAAGTGCCAAGTCGCTTGATACCTCGCCCGATCTGCCGCGCGAGCCGGTGATTTTTTCCAAACCCCCAACAACCGTCATCGGACCGGAGGATCCGATCCTGCACAATAAGGAAATCACGCAGCAACTCGATTGGGAGGTCGAACTGGCGGCGATCATCGGGACAAGCGCCAAGGGCGTTGTCCGTGAGAACGCGCTTTCACACGTCTTCGGCTATACCGTGCTGATCGACATGAGTGCACGCGATTGCCGCCGCGCCGGCCAGTGGATTTACTCGAAAGGTCAGGACAGCTTCGCTCCAATGGGTCCTGTCGTGGTCACCGCGGATGAGATTCCCGATCCCCAGACGCTCGACCTGTGGCTGACCGTGAATGGGGTCGAAAAGCAGCGCAGCAACACCGCCTACATGCTGTTCAAGGTTGACGAACTGGTCGCCGACATTGCCAAGGGCATCACGCTCGAGCCCGGCGATATCATTGCAACCGGAACCCCCGCAGGCGTCGGCGCCGGCCGAACTCCGCAGGAATGGCTATGGCCCGGCGACGTCATCGTTGCTTCTGTTGAAGGCATCGGGACACTGCGCCATCCGATCGTTGCGGCTGAATGAATTTTTGGGAGGGGAAACGAACCAGTTGTTCCCCTCCTTTCTTCGCCCGGATCAACAAAACTGCTCGTGATGTCGGCACAGACCGGAATGGGCTTGACAATGTGCGCCAGGCGTCACGTTGCTCGTAGCCGAAATGCCGCTGAAGGCTGCGTCACTTCAACGCCGTCAAGATAAGTGGCCACGCCAGATCTTTACAGGGAAGGCAGCCGATTGGGGCTGAAACCTGCCCGAGAACGCCGGTCATGGCCGAGCTGGGGAGAGGGACTGAGACGATGGATTACGAGCATATCGAATACCAGCCTGCATTAATCATGACCCACGCGCCCATTTGCGGCGCCCGATGGTCATGATGTGCCATGGTTGATCGATGAGCCTGTTCCACGCTTCGCAGCAGTGGTCGACGATGTTGTCGTAGGAGTTGAAGACCCGGTTGGAGAGCCAGTTGTCGCGTATGAACTGCCAGATGTTTTCGACCGGGTTCAGTTCGGGACATTTGGCCGGCAGCGCGATGATGCTGATATTGGCGGGGACATCGAGCTTGCCTGTCATGTGCCATCCGGCCTGATCGACCAGCACGACCGCGTGAGCGCCCGGCGCGACGGTGAGCGATATTTCGGCCAGATGCAGCGACATGGTTTCGGTATTACAGAAGGGCAAGACCAGTCCGGCACCCTTGCCCTGTTCTGGGCAGATCGCGCCAAAGATGTAGGCCGATTTCGTCCGCTGATCCTTGGGTGCCGATGGCCGTGTCCCGCGTCTGGCCCAGCGCCGCGTGATCTTGTTCTTCTGGCCGACACGAGCTTCGTCCTGGAACCAAATCTCTACGGGCGTGCCCTTCGGGAGGGTTGCTCTGATTTTTGCCAGCTCGGCGGCAAAGCCCCCTTTTTGAAGGCGTCCATTGCCAGTTCGTTCTGGGCATGGTGGCGGGGCCGCGCCGTGAGCTTGACGTAGCCCAGCTTCTTCAACTCGCGCCCCACGGTCGTTTCATCGAGCGACACCGCAAACTCGTCGTGCAGCCACTGGACCAGGTCGATCAAGCGCCAGCGAACGACGCCATGGATCGCCGGGATCGGACCGCGCTCGACCGCTTCAACAAGCGCCTGCCGCTGAGCATCATTGAGCCGCGACCGTTTTCCCGGCGCCTTGCCATCAAGCAAACCATCGGGACCACGGGCATTGAACCGGATCACCCAGTCCCGCACGATCTGCAAACCCACCCCGCCTATCCGCGCCGCCGCAGTCCGGCTGCCGCCATCGTAAATCTCGGCCAAGGCCAAAAGCCGACGGGCCTGGTTCGCGCTCTTCGACGCCCGCGCCAATCGCCTTAAGGCAGTGCCATCAAAATCATCCCGCAAGCCGATCGCCGAACCCATGGCCACGCCCTCCAAATGCAGGACGCTATAGATTCAGACTTTCGTCAGTTTGGGAATCCCCCGCGTGAGTCCGCCTCACCGCAGGCTGGTATAAGCAGAGCGCGTATGGCGGTTGGGGGCATCCCCTAGCCGATGCCTTGCACCAGGACCAAAACCGAACTGCGGTGAAAGAGATGATGTCGTCAGACGACTTCCTGGAAGGCCCGCTGGCATTCACCGAAAAGCGGCCACCGGTCTGGAAGGGCCGTTAAGCTCAAGTACCATTCCCAATTATCATATACCGGTCGACCAGGTTGGGGTACTGACTCCCTACAGCAGGAACGAAAGGGGCAGGGACCGTGAACCGCGGTAGCTCGCGATGTCAGTCGCTCGGTTAGCGAGTTCATCGACCCAAACCAGCGTTAGGCTTCGGCGTTGCCGGTTTGTTTGGACCCTAATAAACTCGGTTTATGGCTGTATTTTCCTCCCCAGATACGCAACGGTTTTACGTCTTCGTTCAATGCGAACCTGGCAAAACCTACGAGGTCCGCATGGCGATCGCCAAGAGCCACTTGCCTTATGTGACCGAGATTAGCTCGATCAGCGGCGAGTGGGACGTGCTTGTCCGTTCGGAGTGCGATTCTGACGCCGACGTAGGAAGAATTCTCGTAACTCCCGTTCAAATGCATCCACATGTCAGGCAGACGAAAACGGAGATCGGCTACCCAATCTTTGATCCGGAGGACGTATTTTTCTAGGATACCGGATTACCTATCGAGCAACCTATAACATCCACGCCGGCTCTGCAAACGTCTGCCATGTCGATGGCGAAATCGCAGCACCATCTAGGGGTTGATCCCGTGGCGCTTGGCGAGAACCCTCAGGCTCTCTTGACTATCTTGTATTGCTCGACGGACTGCCGCTGTCGTGCTGGCGCTCCCGTGTAGAACTTGGCCCATAGCGTATCCTTCCATTCCTGCATGAATAATGCACCATCAAACTCCGGGACCAAACAGTTAGGGAATGTATTTTAAGCTTAAAGATATTAATGCCTCGCGAGGCTTCGAGGTTCCGGCAACGGACCGGTTTATAGCGTCGCCGCAACCATATGCCCGGACATGCCCGATAGGCCATGGCCTGGATGGGTTGAGGCGCCGATCTGGAAAAGCCGCCTGACTGGCGTGGCATGATTGTGACCGTTGCCAAATGGCCGGAACAAATGGAACTGCTCGATCGAGGAAGAACCCGAATAGGGATCGCCGCCGACCAGATTGACGTTCCATGCTTCCAGATCGGTGGGAGACAGGGACGTCACCGCCAAGGTGGCCGTGTCCAGATTGTCGATATATGCGCCAAGTCGCGCGAGGACGCGCCGCGCAAAAGCATCGCGAACACTCTCGTTCCAGCGGCCGTCCGCTGGAGCGGCGATCTCCCCGGCAGCATCGCCGCGAATCTTGCGCGGCAGTTCCAGCAGCTGAATCCAAAGCATAGACTTGCCAGCCGGACAGCGCGACGGATCGATTTGGGCTGGCTGCCCTACCACAATCGTGGGTTCGGCTGGGATCAGTCCGCGCTCCGCCTCATTTACCGCGCGTGAGACGCCATTCAGCCCTGGGGTCAGGTGGATCAGGGCAACATCGCTCAAGCTATCGTTCTTCCAACGCGGCGGCTCCGAAAGGGCGATGTGCATCTGCATGCCGCTGCGGCCATAGGAATAGCGCCTCGCCATTTCGCCAGTCTCGACCGGCACGTCTTTGGAGGACAGCAACCGGCCGTATAATTGTGTTGGGGTGACGTTGCAGACCACCCCCTTTCGAGCGGAATAGATGGCGCCATCCGCGGTCTCGACCCCGCGCGCGACACCATGTTCCACAATGACGCGAGCGGCATCCGCATTGGTGAAGATCGCGCCTCCATTTGCTTCGATCAAGCTCTGAAAGGCCGACACGAGATTGGCGATGCCGCCCTTGACGATCGGATTGCCGACGGCTTCCAGCGTGAAGAGAATGAGCTTGCCCATCAGCGAGGACAGCGCAGATTCGGGGGACAAGCCGGTGTGAAGAATCCAGGGCGCGATCAGCGCATGGGCCAGATCCGACCGGAATTCCTGTTCGAGCCATGTTCGCATCGGCTGCAGCGCGCTGCTACCGAACTGCGCCATGCCGGCGACGCGGCGGCGGAACATCTCGCGACCAACGAGTGTCAGCATGGCAGCGCTTGCCGGCTCTTGACCCAGCAGACCGAAAATCAAGCCGGCATTGCTGGCGATGTCAGCCATCGCGCGTTCGAAAGCGGCGCCGTCGCCGGGCGCGAGCGTGTCAAACGCCTGCACATTTGCCGACCGCGATTGGGTCAGCAGCAGGGCACGCCCATCGGGCGTCGCAACCGCCGTGGGCACTTTGGCATAGACGATCTCCAGACCATGCTTCTCCAGTGCCGGACCAAGGAGAGGATAATGTGCTGCCGTTACGAACAGAGGCAGGGACATCGACAAGACGTCGTGCTGAAAACCGGGAAGCGTCACCTCTTCGGTCCGCATACACCCCCCGGCGGCGTGCTCGCGCTCCAATACGGCCACCCGGCGGCCTTTCAATGCCAGTTCGGCCGCGCATACCAATGACGCAATCCCGCTACCGACGATCACTACGTCATAGTGCCTGTTGGCGGCCATAAGATCTCCTCCCCGTTCAGCCCTCTTGAAAACTGTTTAAGTTCAGTTCTAGCGGTCGCAATTGCCCCTATCTAATTGCGGCCAAGCACACTCACAGTCTGCCAGTACCCGGAAAGATTAGAACCATCGTCTCAGCTATGCAGACGGGCCGTTGTTCCCCCGCCAAGCCGATCGTAACGGCGCTAGTGACAAGCGTGCCGCCGCGTTTGGCTTCGGTGCGGGTGATTTCCAGGGTCGCCGATAATTCGGATGATGCAGGGACGGGAGCGGTGAAGCGTACCCGCCCCAGCCCATAGTTCAGGCCATGACCAGCCCCGGTTATGACGAGGAGTTCGCTGACGAACTGCGGTATGAGCGACAGCACCAGATAGCCATGAGCGATGGTCCCGCCAATCTCCCGCTCAGCGCGTCCAACATCGACATGAACCCATTGGTGATCATTGGTGATTTCCGCAAAGCTATCAATCATAGCCTGCGTCAGCGTCACCGGCTGGGAGGGCCCGAATATATGGCCAATATGGGCAGGCAAGGACGTGTAGCTTATTTCCTGGGGCATGAATATTTTCCAGTTCAGGGGCGCTGATTGGCTAGCCTTCCTGTTTGATCCTATAGGCCGCCATGCTTTCGGCTGCCAGACGGGGCAAGCTCGGGAAAGCTATGCGCGGGCCAACTCGTCTGCCTTATACATTGGATTGCCTGGGACCGGAATCGCACCCCCCTTCCAGGCGGCCAATGCCGCGATGGCGAAATGCGGGACATTCTGAAGGATGATGCCGACGCGATCGCCAGGCTTCACATGGTGTTCCTGGAGCCAAACGCTGAACGCATCGCTCAAGCCGTCAAGTTCGTGAAACGTCAAGCTGGCGTCGAAATAACGGAGTGCCTCGCCGTCGGGCGCCCGGTTCACGTTCGCCTTGAAGGCATCCAATATGTGACCAGTCGCCTGGCGCTGGTCTGATTGCAGATCCCGCGGATAGTGGGACAGCCATGGGCACGGGTGACTCTCCTGAGGCTGCTCTCCCATGATCATGATTGCTTGATCTGGACGATGGTCTTGCCGAAGGCTGTCCGCGCGGCAAGCGCCTCGATCGCGTCTCCGGCCTTTTCCAAGGGAACCTGCGAAATGCGTCTTGATTCTTATTTCATGACTCTTTGGCTGCGGAATCGGCAATTCCCCGATGCGCAGCGCGGACCCATTTCCCGGACTGGAGCAGATGAGCGCTTTCATCATTCAAGCGTCTGCGTCTTCCGTCGCAGGCTGATCGATGGTTTCCATCCAGGAACGCGCTTCGATGATGATCCGCCGGTCAGCCTCTGTAAAGGCGACTCCGGGAGGATCATTGCCTTCGGCGACCTTTTTCGCCGAACGCTTGAAGAGAAGCCGCTGTTTTACCACCCCTTCGTCCGAGGAAGCGAGATGTTCTTCGGAGTGAAGCGTGACGATGCCTTGGCCCTCCTGTGCCTCATGATCCGACGGAAAGGCCCGATGTTCTTCCGGTGTCATGTCGCGCCACAATTTCTTCCCCGGTCCGTAGCCGGCCACTTCCTCGGAAACCCATTGGAAGCCCTTTTTTTGCCGGATAACCTGCACTTGCACATAGGTCGTGTCGTCAAAGGGCACGAAGAACCACAGATGCGGCGAAGGACCGTCCCCATAGAATGGCGGTATCACCAGGATGTTGGGCATGAGCGCTTGTTCGATCCGCATCCAGGCTTGGCCATTGCCAAGGTCACGCCGTGTATGGGTCAGAACGGAACCGCCGCTTTTGGAATAGGTCCACGACGCTTCGGGCCAGACATCCCATCGGCGGTCGGTGAAATGTGTTCCGGTATGCGAGTAATGAAGGATCTGGACGTGTAAATGATCCATGGCGTTGTCGAAATGCTGGAACCAATTGTAATTGGCCGGAAAGCCCGTCAGTTCGGCGCCAGCGTTCATATAATCGGCGGCGATCTCCTCATCCTCCGCCAGATTTTCGAAGGCCGAGTAGATCGGGAAAAGCGGCTGTTTGTCTGGTGGCCCCATATAGGCCCAGATGGCGCCATATTGCTCGATAACCGGGTACCAGGGTTGCCGTAGCTTGTGCCTTGTGCGTGCGCCACCTTCAGGCTCGCATGGTTGGTCAAGGACCTGGCCCTGGCACCCGAATTTCCAACCATGATAACAGCAGCGGATTCCGTCCTCTTCGACTTTGCCATAGTAGAGCGTCGTGCCACGATGGATGCAGCGGGACGTTAGGAGACCGGCCTCGCCTTGCCCGCTGCGGAATAGAATGAGATCCTCGCCCAGGCGGCGAATTTGCTTGGGAACCTCCGTCGCCTCATAGGACATGGCGATAGGATGCCAGTAACGGCGCAGCAATTCGCCGCCAGCTGTGCCGGGACCAACCTGCGTCAATTCCAGGTCCGGCTTTCCGGGCTTACGCCCATAAGCCCGCCCAATGGTATCGGTAATTGCAGGCTTCATCTTTTCCTCCTCAATCCCTGGGTAGCATCCAATGTCGGGAACAGAGCTTTGCTTATCATCCCTATTCGCAGCGTCTCGTCAAACACTGGCGGCTTACCCGCCACTGTTTTTGAACTTTTCGATCATCGCATCTATCTCGGTCACCTCCTGAATTTCCGAAACGAGTATCTCCGGCGGGCCCGCCGTATAGTTAAGGAAATCTGCCGAAAGACGCCGGGATGCCTCTTCGAATTCGAACAGGGTCGAAAATCGCTCGACAGCTTCCTTCTCGTCAAAGATGACAATGGCGATTGCACCGAATGCAGCGCTGTCGGCCTTGAGATCGCCGCCTCGCGTAGGTGCAAGAAGTGTAACCTTTTTCGGCCGCGTGCCAATATATTTGTCCGTCAGGCCAAGGCCGAGCGGGAGATGGACATTCTTCCAATGATCGATGTCGAACAGATGTCCTGGACCGTTCGGGTACATGAATGCCAACATATACATGTCTGTCACCTTTCCACGCGCTCTGCGGCCAATAGCCTTTCCAGGATACGACGGCCTTCCAGTGGAAGCCTGTCGCCAGAAAATGAAATCGGATCGGTCTGCAGTAAGTCCCGCTCGCCCAGAACCTCCTGCTGCCCCTCGAGAATGGGTTTGTCCTGATTGAAGACAAAGCTCGCCGCATCAATGAACGCTGCGTTCATGGACGCATCGCCATAGTTGCGCACGGAGCGGTAGAAATAGTGAGACGATCTCGTGGTCTCCGGCACGGCCGCATGGAGATTATATATCTCGACCGGCTCCGCCTCCGGCTTGCCCATCGGACGAACGGAGATATGGAAGCTGGTGTAGCAGGGCGGCCACCAGATGACTTCCATCCGGAAATCGATTGGCTCATCCCATTCTTCCTCGCCATGGCTTTGGGCGAGCATCGACCGCCATAAGGGGCCCCCTTCGTCCCCCAGGGCCGCGGCGTGTACGCGGAACCGGATCGAGTTGGCGCCGATCTCAAAGGACATGCCCCGATCAACAAATTCGCTGCCGGGGCGAGCGTTCCGATAGAATTGGACCTCTTGCCCGCCGAAGGATTCGGGGTGGACGAACTCGGCATGGGTGATATCGAAGAGATTGTCGTTGATGATCCGGTAGTCGGCCTTAATCGACTCCATATGGCCATAGCCACCGATCCAGGAGGGCTCTCCGGACACCCAAAATCCATCGGGAATGCTGGATTCGTCGGCTCCCGCCTGGTTGTCGCCGAGCCAGACCCAGATATAACCATGCCGTTCGATGACTGGGTAGGTATTGACAACCGCCTTGGGAGGGACCGCCTTTTGTCCTGGAACCTTGATGCAGCGTCCGTCAGCACCGAATTCAGCGCCGTGATAGGCGCAGCGGACGCCGTCGCCGACAACCGTCCCTAACGACAACGGGGCCTTGCGATGAGGGCAGGCATCCTCAAAGGCAACAAGCTGGCCGGAATCGCCACGGTATAAGGCAATCCGCTTTCCTAACAGCACCCGGCCGACGATCCGGCCATCGTTCAACTCGGCGGGTTCCGCCGCTATGTACCACGCATTATAGATGAACATTCATGCTTTCCTGGTGCTACATTCGTAGGGGACGATGCCGCGACGTTAGTTGTACATGGTCAGAAGGTGTAGTAGGCTCGGTTGGACAGACCGTTGTTCAGGAGCAACAATGCACCGTTGGGATGCTTATGAAGCGTTTGCGACTGTAGTGGAGCGGGGAAGCTATACTTCCGCAGCCGAGAAACTGGGGATTTCCAAATCGGCGGTAAGCAGGTTTATCAGCAACCTTGAAGACCGGCTCGGCAGCCAACTGCTCTACAGGACCACGCGAAAGCTTACCCCGACTGACCTTGGGCGGTCGGTCTATGAGCGTTGCGTGGCGGCCTTTGAGAATCTTGAATCCATCGAGCTCGAGGCAATGGAGCACGACTCCGTCCCCCGCGGACGCTTTCGGATCGTTGCCGGAGACAGCTTTGGAGACATTTGGGTTGCGCCGCTGGTCGCCGACATGGCGAATGAATATAGAGAACTGACGGTCGAACTGCTTGTCAGTGATAGGAATATCGATATCGTCGGCGAAGGCTATGACGTCGCAATACGTCACGATACCCAGCCGGATTCCGCGCTACGGGCTCAAAAAATCTGTTCGCTGCCGCATACATGTGCGGCTTCGCCCGATTATCTGGCGCATGCCGGCATCCCCGAAACGGTAGAGGATTTGACCGAACATAATTGCCTCATCTCGTCCTTCGAACCCTGCAGAGAATGGAAGTTCAAAACGGGCCCAGTACCGAAAAAGGCCAATCTGGGTAGCAGGTTGCTTATGAACAGCGGACAGTCGCTGATCTCCGCAGCATTGCGCGGAGTGGGCATCGTCTGGCTTCCGGAGCTGTATCTTCGCGAATATATCAACAACGGCCAGCTTGTTGAGCTTCTGGTAGCATACCGGGGGGATGCCATGCCGGTTTGGTGCGTCTATCCGGCACGGAGGCGCGGCGCCGCGAAAGTCCAGATATTCATAAATCACCTAAGGAAACGGATGGCCGCAGCGGGCGCGCTGGTTTGAGGCTCGGCCGGCAATTGCCAATGTACCCGTGCCATCAAAAGTCCCTGCCTTTATCTCTGGTCCGCAGCACACTGTAAATCGCGCGTGCAACAGACTGTTTCCAATCCGAGTCTATACATCTCACGTCACCTGCAATTACAGAAATTGTAATGACTCCAAGGGTTGTCGGTCGCGGTCGCCATCGACTCCGTTGAGTTCGACGGTTCTGCGCCTGGCGAAGAAGCAAAAAAAGGGGTCGTTATTCGCCCGGCAAGAAATTCCTGTTCGAGTAGCAACGGAACGCATGATCCTTGACAATAAGGCGTGGAGACTTTGCAAGAAAAACAATTATTACCGCTATCACAAGTAAAAACGGGAGGGATTATCGTGCGAAAGTGTCGGATATTCTTGCGTGCCGGGTCCGCCTTGGCTTGTTCCCTTCCCTTTATGACGGTGCACCCTGCGCTCGCGCAGAATGACGCCCCTGAAGACATCATCGTCACCGCCACGCGCCGTTCGGAGGACGTTACGAAGGTTCCCTATAACATATCGGTCGTGGGAGGGGAGCAATTGCAAAGCAGGGGGGTGACCACATTCGAAGATCTCACGCGCCAGATATCCAATTTGAATGTCAATTCGGCCGGCAGCCGTTCCTTAAACGCCCAACGGCCAGTGATGCGCGGCTTAAATGCGTCCTCCACGAACCGGCAGGGCGCCGCCGAGGAGCAGGCTCCGGTCGCGATCTATCTGGGCAACGCGCCGTTCGGGAACCTGTTCGTCGTGGACGATGTCGAGCGGGTCGAGGTATTGCGCGGGCCGCAGGGCACGCTCTACGGTGCGGGCGCCCTGGGCGGCGCGGTGCGAATTTTGGCGGTAGAGCCGGAGCTTCGCAAATTCTCAGGCGCAGTCAGCGGATCAATTGGGGGCGTGACCAACTCAAGCAAGCCTGACTGGAACGCTGCGATCGTCATCAACATACCCATTGGCGAAAACGCGGCTTTCCGGGCCAGCTTCAAGCATCAATATGAGGCGGGGTTCATTGACAAATATGGTGTGTTCGCTCGCGATGGCGGCATTTTCACGCCCCCTATCCTCGCCGACCCATCCGACCCGCTTAGTTCGCCGGTTCTGCGCACCGTAAAAAATTCGAACTATAGCCGCACAAACAGCGCGCGGGCGAGCTTCAAATGGCATCCCACGGACCGCCTCAAGATTGTAGCAGCTTATAATTTTGCCCGCGTCACTGGCCAGGGCGGTCCCGAAGACAATCCGCATTTTAGCGGCGGCCCTGATCCGCTCGACCCGCGGATCGTCTATCCGGCGCTAAATAAATATGACGTGATCATCTCGGAACTTGAACCCTATCATCGTGAATCGCACCAGGCGAGCCTCGACGTCAGCTATGATCTAGGCTTTGCAACGCTGTCGTCAACGACAAGCTATACAAAAAGCACCGGGGTCAGCAACAATGATGTCGCGTATCTGTATGAGAGCCTGCCTTCCTCCTACCAGGACTATTATATCGGTAATCCCCGGAATCCCAGGTTCAACGGCTATCAGGTCTACGACGAGACGCTTGAAGCCTACACTCAGGAACTTCGGCTCGTCTCGGCCGGCGATGGTCCGTTCGACTATGTGCTTGGTGGCTATTATCAGCATGAAGTGCGTGACAATCTGTTGCCACTCCTTTTCCCCGGCCAAGCCGAGTTCGCTGCAGCAACAGGCCAATTTTTCAATGTCGGTCCCAATGGCGAAAGCGTGCTTCTCGATGGCCACAGCAAGTTCATCGACAAGGCGATTTACGGCGATCTGACTTGGCACATCACATCCACTTGGCAGGTGACTGGCGGTACACGTCTATTCTGGGAGGATTTCGATCGTTCGCTGGACATCAATCTCTATACCTTCCTGCTTCCTCCTTTGAACACAGCGAACAGCTCAAAGATCAGCGGCAAGGCAATTTTCAAGGCCAATACATCTTTCGAATATATACCGAACCACAATGTCTACGCCACCTTTTCGCAGGGCTTTCGCCGCGGCGGCGCCAATGCGTTCGCGACTGTGGGAGTGATCCGGGAATCCGCCGACTTGCTGACCTACAAGCCCGATGAGGTGGAGAATT
>NZ_DATEMB010000043.1:0-64925 GCF_035276005.1 Rhizorhapis sp. | reverse complement strand
GTGCCTGAAGATTTTCCTCACTTGCCCCGCAGCATCTCGATGATGACCGAGAAATCCCGCCCGCCTTCTCCAGCGGAGGCAAGTATTTGGTAGAGCGCTTCGGCGGTGTTGCCCATGGGGACGCTGGCGTCCACCGTTTGCGCCGCTTGCGTGGCGAGTTTCAGGTCCTTCAACATCAAGGCGACTGCAAAGCCGCCCTGATAATCGTTGTCGGCGGGGGTCTTGGGACCGACGCCAGGCACCGGGCAATAGCTGGTCATCGACCAGCTCTGTCCGGAAGACACGCTGGAAATGTCATAGAAGGTCTGCGGATCAAGCCCCAGCTTCTGCGCCATCGCAAAGGTTTCGCAAGTCGCCGCCATGGTCGCGCCAAGCAGCATGTTGTTGCAGATCTTCGCCGCCTGGCCATTGCCCGCATCGCCTGCATGGATCACCGCCTTGCCCATGGCCGAGAGGATCGGCTTGGCGCGTTCGAATGCCTCGGCAGTGCCTCCAACCATGAAGGTCAGCGTGCCTGCCGCCGCTGCAGCGATGCCGCCCGATACAGGGGCATCGACCATTTCGAAGCCCTTTTCCGTGGCGGCGGCAATCACTTTGCGCGCCGTCGCTACGTCAATGGTCGAACAGTCAAGGAACAGGGTGCCGGGCGAGGCGACGTCAAATATCTCACCGGAATAGACCATCTCCACATGCTTGCCGGCGGGAAGCATGGTGACGATAGCGCTGGCGCCGGTTGCGGCGGCGCTTGCGGAAGGAGCCCGGACACATCCTGCTTCTTCAGCCTTGGCCAGCGCGGCCTCGCTGAGGTCGAAAGCGGCGACTTCATAGCCCGCCTTCACCAGATTCGCGGCCATGCCGCCGCCCATATTGCCAAGTCCTATGAATGCGATGCGGGTCATTTTGCTTTTCCTCGTTCAGCCGTTGGTCCCGAAGTCTCAGGGACCTTTATCAAGTGCAGGCGTGTCTCAAACTTCGCTCGACACGAAAGGAGAGGGCTCAACGCCCCTTCCAGAGGCCGGGGCGCTTCTCCACAAATGCAGCCATGCCTTCCTTCTTGTCCTCCGTGGCGGTCAGGATCTGGAACAGCCGGCGCTCCGTCAGGAGACCTTGGTTCAACCCCGTTTCAAAGGCGACGTTCACCATCTCCTTGTTGATCATAGCGGCCATGGGCGGCATGGCGGCAATGGTTTCAGCGGTCTTCAGAGCATCGTCGACCAAGTCGGCCGCAGGGACAATACGGGCAACAAGCCCGGAGCGCTCGGCCTCTTCTGCGCCCATCATGCGGCCAGTGAGGCACATTTCCATTGCTTTGGACTTGCCCACGGCCCGTGTGAGCCGCTGCGATCCGCCCATGCCGGGCGCGACCCCCAGCTTGATCTCCGGCTGACCGAATTTCGCCGTGTCAGCGGCAATGATGAAGTCAGCCATCATCGCAAGCTCGCATCCGCCACCAAGAGCGAAGCCGGCCACCGCTGCAATCCAGGGCTTGCGTGTCGCGGTCACCTTGCTGGTCCATTCGGCGAAGAAATCTTCAAGGTAGAAATCAGCCGCAGCCTTCTCCGCCATCTCCTTGATGTCCGCGCCGGCGGCAAAGGCCTTTTCATTGCCAGTCAGGACTGCGCATTTCTGCGACGCATCGCCATCATATTTGGCAAAGGCGTCGATCAGATCGGCCAGCACCTGCGTATTGAGCGCATTGAGGGCCTGGGGACGGTTCAGCGTGATCAGCGTGACCGCACCGCGCTTTTCGACAAGGATGGTTTCATAAGACATGTTTATGCCTCCAATTGTGGCAGGGGAGTCCACTCCTTGCCGCCCGGAGGCGGTGCAAAGAGAGAGTCGATCAGATCATCCGTGACCGCCTCGGGGGTGGCCGGATTCCAC
The DNA here is from genome assembly GCF_035276005.1 of Rhizorhapis sp. Taxonomy (NCBI): domain Bacteria; kingdom Pseudomonadati; phylum Pseudomonadota; class Alphaproteobacteria; order Sphingomonadales; family Sphingomonadaceae; genus Rhizorhapis; species Rhizorhapis sp. Next base: position 63,041 of record NZ_DATEMB010000043.1, on the reverse strand, counting down.
CGGGGTGCATTGTCCTTTTCAAAGATCACAGCGCGGACGCCTTCGACGAAATCGGGACGGCGGATCACCTGACAGGCCAGCCGGTATTCCATTCGCATATTGTCGGCAAAGCTCGTCATCCTTGCTCCTTCGGCAAGCTGCCGCAGCGCGAGCTTGACCGTTTGCGGCGATTTGGTGGCCAGCACGGATAACTGCTTTTGCGCCCATTCCGATCCGTCAGCCTTGAGCGCGGCAAGAACGTCCTCATAGCGGTCGGAAGCGAAAAGGCGGTCGATATCCGCCCGCTGTGCCTGGAGCCTTGAAGCGGGCGGCGTTTCCGCGGCACCGTCCAATATGGCTTCAAGGCGAGCCGGATCGGAAAGGATGGCGGCCTTTATCTCCTCAAGCCGTTCGGAAGAAATATAGTGAGTCGCAATGCCCGCCATCTTGCAGTCGGCGCCGTCGATGCGACCTCCCGTCGATGCCAGAAAGGCACCGGTACGGCCTGGCAAACGGGGAAGATACCAGCCGCCTCCCACATCGGGAAAGAGGCCAATGCCCGTCTCCGGCATGGCGAATACGGTCCGCTCCGTCGCCACGCGAAAACGGGCGGGCATGGAAATGCCCACGCCGCCGCCCATGGTGATGCCGTCCATGAAAGCCGCAATGGGCTTTTCATAGACGAACAGCAGGTGGTTCATTCGATATTCGGTGAAGAAGAAATGCTCTGCTTCAGTACAGTCCGCCTTGGCGCTGTTCGCGATCAAGGCGATGTCCCCGCCCGCGCAGAAGCCGCGCCCCTCGGCATGGTCGATCATGACCGCCTGAATGCTGTCATCCTTGCGCCAGTCCAGCAGGGCTCCAATGATGGTCTCGCACATGCCGGGCGTCAGCGCATGGATCGCCTTGGGCCGGTTGAGCCGGATTCGGCCTATGCCATTTTCCTTCAGGACCAGGACTTCTTGAGTCATTCAGATGGCTTCCGTCTGTTTCGAACGAAGATTGGAGCTGTTGCGAGCGAAGTCGAGAAAGCGTTTTGGAGTCGTTAGCGTGCCTTCACTGCCGCAACAGGTCCCTGCCGACGATCATCCGCATCACCTGATTGGTTCCCTCCAGGATGGAATGAACGCGCAGGTCGCGCCAGAAACGCTCGATCGGATAATCCTGCAGATAGCCATAGCCGCCGTGAAGCTGCAGCGCCCGATCGACAACCGAAGAGCCGGTATCCGTTGCAAGCCGCTTCGCCATGGCGGCGAAGCGGGTCTTGTCGGGGGCATTTTCCGTGACCTTGGCGGCCGCAGCATAGAGCAGGGTGCGGGCCGCCTGAAGCTCGGTCTCCATGTCGGCCAGGGTGAACTGCGTCGCCTGGAAATCAGCGATGGCCTGACCAAATTGCTTGCGGTCCTTGGTATAGCGTACGGCTTCGTCCAGGCAGCGCTGTGCGCCGCCCAGCGAGCAGGCCCCGATGTTCAATCGGCCGCCATCCAGGCCCATCATTGCGATGCGGAAACCTTCGCCCTCCGATCCGACCAGATTTTCCGCAGGCACCCTCACGCCATCGAAATTTACCTGCGCCGTAGGCTGGGAATGCCATCCGAGCTTCTTTTCCTGCGCTCCGAAGCTGACGCCCGGCATGTCTTTTTCGATAACCAGGCAGCTTATGCCCTTGGGACCTTCATCGCCAGTGCGGGCCATGACGACATAAACTTCATTTTCGCCGCCGCCGGAGATGAACTGCTTGGAGCCAGTGACGACATAATCTCCGCCGTCCTTCACTGCCTTCGTCTTCAGGCTGGCCGCATCGGAACCGGCGCCAGCCTCGGTAAGGCAATAGCTCGCCATTCTTTCCATCGGCACCAGGGAGGGCAGATATTTGGCCTTCACCGCTGGTGCACCGAAACAGTCGATCATCCAGGCCGACATATTATGGATGGAAATGAATGCGCTGGTGGAAGGACAGCCATAAGCCATCGCCTCCATGATGATTGCCGACTCCAGGCGGCCTAGTCCGATGCCGCCCGATTCTTCCGATACATAAATGCCGCCAAAGCCGAGCTCGGCCGCGGCACGGATCGTGTCCTGGGGAAAGATGTGCTTTTCATCCCATTCCGCTGCATAGGGCGTAATGGCGTCCGCCGTGAATTTGCGCGCCATGTCCTGAATGGCGCGTTGATCATCAGTAAGGTCGAACTGATTCACCAAATTCTCCTTCAGAAGGCGGGCCAGCTTCACCAGAAGCTATCGCCGCGCATCCTCTGTTGTCCAGAAAACACATATATCGGGCTAAGGAAATATGCCGCTTCGCTTGTTGCTTGTTCAACATGCCGCCGGACGCATCGAAGCCTCCGAAAAGCAGCTCACCTCGCGATGGTCCTCGCGAGGTGAGCCTGACATGTTCATCCCATCGTGGGAATTATGAAGGCGCTATCGCCAGCGCCGCCATCCGGCCAGCGTTGAGTGACGGTTTTCACCTTGGTCCAGAACTTGACGCCTTCCATGCCGTGCTGGTTGGTATCGCCGAAGCCGGAGCGCTTCCAGCCGCCAAAGGTGTGATAGGCGACCGGCACCGGGATCGGCACATTGATGCCGATCATGCCTACCTCCACGCGGGCCGCAAATTCGCGGGCAGCATGGCCATTACGGGTGAAGATCGCGACGCCATTTCCATATTGATGCTTGCTGGGCAGCGCGAGCGCTTCCTCGAAGCTTTCGGCGCGCACCATCTGCAGTACGGGACCGAAGATTTCCTCCTGATAGGAACGCATCGTCGGCTTCACATGGTCGAACAGCGTCGGGCCGACGAAAAAGCCTTCTTCATGCCCCTGCAGCTTGAAGCCCCGGCCGTCGATGACCAGTTCTGCGCCTTCATCGACGCCCATCTGGATATAGCTCTCGATCTTCGCCTTATGTGCGGCAGTGACCACCGGACCATAATGCGCTTCGGGATCGGTAGACACGCCAACCCGCAGCCCCTCGATGGCCGGGATCAGCTTTTCGCGAAGCGCGTTCGCGGTCTTCTCGCCAACCGGCGTCACAACCGGGAGCGCCATGCAGCGTTCGCCCGCCGAGCCAAAAGCCGCCCCTGCCAGGTCATTCACGACCTGATCGAGGTCGGCATCGGGCATGACAATGCCGTGGTTCTTCGCGCCGCCCATGGCCTGGACGCGCTTGCCGGCGTCAACACCGCGCTTGTAGACATAATGGGCGATATCGGACGAACCGACGAAGCTGACGCCCTTGATGTCCGGGTGGTCGAGGATCGCATCGACCATTTCCTTGTCGCCCTGCACCACCTGAAGAATGCCGTCAGGCCCCCCCGCTTCCTTGAACAGTTCGGCCAGACGGACGGGAACCGAGGGATCGCGCTCGGAAGGCTTCAGGATGAAGGCATTGCCGCATGCAATGGCAATACCGAACATCCACATCGGGATCATCCCCGGGAAGTTGAATGGCGTGATGCCGGCGCCGATGCCGAGCGGCTGGCGCATCGAATAGACATCGATGCCGGGACCTGCGCCCTGCGTATATTCTCCCTTCAGTGCATGGGGGATGCCGCAAGCAAATTCGACGACCTCAAGCCCGCGCTGGATGTCGCCCTTGGCATCCGCGATCACCTTGCCATGTTCGGAGGAGAGCAGGTGGGCAAGCTCGTCCATATTCTTTTCGACGAGCGCCTTGAAATTGAACATGACGCGGGCGCGCCGCTGGGGATTGGTGGCGGCCCAGGCAGGTTGGGCGGCTTTGGCAATCTCCACCGCGCGGTCAAGATCGGCCTTGGTGCCAAGCGTCACCTGCCCCTGAACAGAGCCGTTATTGGGATCGAAAATATCGCTCTTGCGAGTGCCGCCGCTGGAAGGGCCGCCGGCAATGAAATGTTCAACGATGCGCATGATATGTCATCCTCTGTCCGCGTTTTGCGGCTGCAATACTCGCTTTTTGCTTAGGCGGGGAGGGTTTGACTTTGCAGCATTTGGCTGCAAAAATGCAGGTATATGCATTGGGATGATCTGCGTTTTTTCCTTTCAGTAGCCCGTTTCGGGCAGATCGGCCGGGCTGCGCCTCAACTAAAGGCGGATCCGACTACGGTTTCGCGCCGGATCAGGCGCCTTCAGACCGATCTTGGCGAGGTTCTGTTCGAGCAGGATCGCGAGGGGCAGAGGCTGACGGCCGCAGGACGCGCTCTACTGACCCGCGCCGAGGAAATGGAGCGCTGCGCCCATAGAATCGGGGAGGAAAGCGGCGGAGAGGGCGCGTCCGGCGTCCTTCGGGTCAGCGCGTCCGAAGGTTTCGGCACATGGGTGGTTTCGCGCCATCTGCCGGATTTTGCCGACAAGCATCCGGCGATCACCATTGACCTTACGGCCAGCAGCGGCTTCCTCAGTCCTTCCAAAAGGGAAACGGACATCGCAATCCTGTTGGCGCGGCCTCGCCGGGGACCGCTCCTGACGCGCAAGCTGACTGATTACACGCTGGGTCTTTATGCGTCGCTTGGCTATCTGGAAAAGTCGGGAGGGGTGCCGTCCAGAAGCGCCGTGACGTCCCACCGTATCATCGGCTATATTCCCGACCAGATATACGCGCCCGAACTGGATTATCTCGCCGAGCTTTCGTCCGGAATGGAGGCCAATCTTCGTAGTTCCAGCATCAACGCGCAACATCGCCTGTGTCATGCAGGGGCGGGGATTGCAATCCTTCCGGACTTCATCGGCGGTCAGGACCCAGATCTTAAGCGCGTCTTGCCAGAATTCACCCTGCAGCGAGCCTTCTGGATTGCCATCCACCAGGATGTCCGCAATCTCGCGCGGGTAAGCCTGTTCAATGACTGGCTGACGCAATTGGTCGCCGAGGATGCGGGATTATTGAAATGGAGTAATGGCGACGGGAGATAGCGCCGGGTTGTGCCGCGCTGCGATGGCTTAACTTAGGTCATCCCAATAGGGCCGCATGTCCACGGCATCGATGATCTTGCCTCCAGCCATGAAGACCGCACCGGTGCAGGCGAGCGCCAGGAGCTTGCCGCCAAAACCGGGATATTGCTCCATATAGATGATGCCCCGCTCGGTCGCTCCAAGGGCGAGGGCATAGATGACCAGAAAAGCCTCGAACTTGGTCTTAATGGTAAAGAGGCGCTTGATCTTGATCCACATGTCTCTTCCCCAGCAAGCGGCGTGCCAACGGCGAAATTCCGGGAAAGAGTGAAGTGAATATTCCGTAAATTGTCAAGCAGTTCGACAGGGCAGCTATATTATGCTGGTAAATGAAAATAGTTAATTTCATTTTCCAGAATATAGCGTCAAAAATGGAATGACTGTTAAAAAATGAGGAGCGGCTCGTTTTCCCTCTCCCATGGGGAGAGGATATGGAGGCTTGGCTGCGTGCAGCCTAGCCGGAGTTGGTGAGGGGCTGTGCCCCATCAATAGCGTGGAACCCCTCACCCAACTGCGATTAGGACCGGCTTCGCCGACCCAAGTCTGCGCATCTCTCTCTCTCTCTCTCTCTCTGGAGAGGGGACAAAAAGTGCAATTTGGATCGGACAAAGCAGCCCCTAAATATGGATCGGCTTACCCAGCACTGCCATGGCCGCTTCCTTGATCGCTTCATTATGCGTCGGGTGCGCATGGCAGGTGTAGGCCACGTCCTCTGACGACGCACCGAACTCCATCGCCTGTGCCGCCTGAGCGATCATCGTGCCGGCGACGGAGGCGATGATGTGAACCCCAAGCACTTTGTCCGTCTCAGCGTCGGCGATGACCTTCACAAAACCGTCCGTGTCACGATTGGTCTTCGCCCGGCTGTTGGCCATCATCGGGAACTTGCCGACCTTGATCGTTCCGCGCTCCTTGGCCTGTTCTTCGGTAAGACCGACGCTGGCGATTTCCGGATAGGTATAGACGACCGCCGGTATCACTTCATGGTTCACAATGCCGGTAAGGCCAGCAATGTTCTCCGCAACGGCAATGCCTTCATCTTCCGCCTTGTGAGCCAGCATGGGTCCGGGGATTACGTCACCAATGGCCCAGATGCCGGGCACCTTGGTCGCGAAGTGATGATCGGTTTCGATCTGCCCGCGATTATTGGTGACCAGCCCCGCCTTTTCCAGGGCTAGGCCGTCAGTGTTGGGACGGCGGCCGATCGCGACCAGCACGGCATCAGCTTCAATCGCCTCGGACGCTCCGCCTGAAGCGGGCTCGACGGTGAGCGTTGCCTTGCCGTTCTTGAGGTTCGCCCCTGTCACCTTGGTCGAAAGCCTGATCTCAAAACCTTGCTTCTTGAAGAGCTTTCCAGCCTCCTTGCGGACTTCGCCGTCCATTCCAGGCAGCAGTTGATCGAGGAACTCGACGACGGTGACATTGGCGCCAAGGCGCCGCCAGACAGACCCCAGCTCCAGACCGATCACACCGCCGCCAATGACGACGAGGTGTTTTGGGACCTTGGGAAGCGCCAGCGCCCCGGTGCTGTCAACAACGACCTTGCCGTCAATATCAACGCCTGGCAGGGGCGTGACGGAGGAACCAGTGGCAATGACAATGTTCTTGGCGCGGTAGCTCTTGCCAGCGACTTCGACGGTGTTCGCGTCCTTGAACGCGGCATAGCCCTTCAGCCAATCGACCTTGTTCTTCTTGAAGAGATATTCGATGCCGCCGGTGAGTTCACCCACGGCCTTTGTTTTTTCGGCGTGCATCTGCGCCACGTCGATTTTGGCGCCGCTGATCTTGACGCCGAACTTCTCGAGCGCGCCGGAGGCTGCCTCCTCGAAAAGCTCAGACGCATGGAGCAGCGCCTTCGACGGGATGCAGCCGACATTGAGGCAAGTGCCGCCGAGGGTCTCCCGGCCTTCTGCGCAAGCGGTCTTCAGGCCAAGCTGCGCTGCACGGATGGCCGCGACATAGCCACCGGGGCCCGCGCCGATTACCAGGACGTCATAGTCGAACTCTGCCATCTTTTACCTCTTCAAATGTGCCTCTGCGAAAGCAAGTGCTTTCGCGGTGCCCTCCACCCGGGCTCCTGCCTTCGCAGGAGTATTGCAATCAAAGATCGATCAGCAACCTTGTCGGATCCTCGATCGCATTCTTGATGGCGACGAGGAAGGTGACCGCTTCGCGCCCGTCAATGATGCGGTGATCGTAGGAAAGCGCCAGGTACATCATCGGCCGGGCTACGACCTGGCCGTTGCGGACCACGGGACGTTCCTCGATGCGATGAAGCCCAAGAACGGCGCTTTGCGGCGGATTGATGATCGGCGTGGACATGAGCGAACCGAACACGCCGCCATTGGAGATGGTGAAGGTTCCACCCTTCATCTCGTCCATGGTGAGCGTACCTTCCTTGGCCCGCTTGCCGAAATCGCCGATTGTCCGCTCGACATCAGCCACGCTCATGTCCTGGGCGTCGCGGATGACCGGGACGACAAGACCGTTGGGCGCGCTGACCGCGACCGAGATATCTGCATAATCATGGTAGACGATGTCATCGCCGTCGATGAAGGCGTTGACTGCTGGTACATCCTTCAATGCCATGCAGGCGGCTTTCACAAAGAAGCCCATGAAGCCCAGGCGGACGCCATGCTTCTTCTCAAAAAGGTCCTTATACTTGTTCCGGGCCTCCATGACTGCGGTCATGTCAACATCGTTGAAGGTGGTGAGCAGCGCCGCATTTTCCTGCGCACTCTTCAGGCGCTTGGCGATCGTCTGGCGCAGGCGCGTCATGCGGACCCGCTCTTCCTTTCGGCCAGCTACTTCAGGGGCAGGGGCGGGCGCTTGCACCGGGGCTTCGGCCGCAGGCGCGCTGCCGGTCTTCACCGCCAGCATGATGTCATCCTTGGTAAGGCGGCCGTCCTTGCCGGTGCCCCGGATGCTGGTGGGATCAACGCCGTGTTCCAGCACCAGCCGGCGAACCGCTGGCGAAAGGGTCAAGGCAGCCGAGCCACCCTCTTCCTGCGCCGGTTCCGCCGCCTTGGGGGCCGCCGCAGCAGGTGCCGCTGCCGGGGCGGGGGCGGGCGTTGCGCCTTTGGCCGGCGCGCCAACGCCGTCCTGAATATAGGCGATGATTGCGCCGACCTCGACCGTGTCACCCTCGGCAACAACCAGATCACCCATCACGCCTGCTACAGGCGCGGGCACGTCGATCGCCACCTTGTCCGTTTCGAGGCTGGCGACCGGCTCGTCGGCGGCCACGCTGTCGCCGGGCTTTTTCAGCCATTGGCCGACCGTTGCTTCGGCGATGGATTCACCCAGTACCGGTACTTTGACTTCGATTGCCATGGTCTTGATCAACCCTTCTGCTGGCGTTTGATTTCTTGGCGGACGCTATGGCCCAGTGCGTCGGCGACGAGCGCCCCCTGTTCTGCGACGTGACGCTTGGCTAGGCCGGTGGCGGGCGATGCGGCTGCCTTCCGGCCAGCATACCGGGCCCGCATACCCTCGAATCCGGCCTCCTTCAGGCACCATTCGATATAGGGTTCGACAAAGAACCAGGCGCCGTTGTTCTTCGGTTCCTCCTGTGCCCAGACCACCTCTTCCAGATTGGTCATGCGCTTCAGACGCACCACCAGCGGTTCGGCCGGGAAAGGATAGAGCTGCTCAATGCGGACGATCTGCGTATTCTTGTCGCCCGCGGCGTCGCGCGCTTCGATAAGGTCATAGGCGACCTTGCCGGTGCAGAGCACCAGCTTCCTCGTATCTTCGTCCCTGGACGGATTGGGATCCGACATTATCCGCCGGAAATGATTGTCGCCCATGAAGTCCTCTGCCTTGCTGACCGCCATCTTGTGGCGCAGCAGCGACTTGGGGGTCATCATGATGAGCGGCTTGCGGAAGGAACGGAGCATTTGCCGCCGTAAGATATGGAAATAATTGGCAGGCGTGGTGCAGTTCGCAACCTGGATATTGCCCTCGGCGCAAAGCTGCAGATAGCGTTCCAGGCGCGCGGAACTGTGCTCGGGACCCTGTCCCTCATAACCATGGGGCAGCAGCATGACGAGCCCGTTGGCGCGTAGCCACTTGGCCTCCGACGCAGCGATATACTGATCGATCATGATCTGCGCGCCGTTGGCGAAGTCGCCGAACTGTGCTTCCCAGAGCACCAGGGTCTTGGGGTCGGCCATCGCATAGCCATATTCGAAGCCAAGCACGCCATATTCGGAGAGCGGGCTGTCCAGAACTTCGAACTTGCCGTGCGGCACGGTCGTGAGCGGAATATATTTGCCTTCGGTGTCCTGATCGACCCAGACGCTATGCCGTTGGCTGAAAGTACCGCGGCCGGAATCCTGGCCGGAAAGGCGCACATTATAGCCCTCGAACAAAAGGCTGCCGAAGGCTAGCGCTTCGCCCGTCGCCCAGTCGAAGCCTTCGCCTGAACGGAACATTTCCGCCTTCTGCTCCAGGATACGGCGGAGCGTCTTGTGAACATTATGGCCTTCAGGAACTGTCGTCAGCGTGCGGCCCAGGCTGTCGAACAGCTTCTTCTCGATCGCCGTTTCAACATTCTGCCGTGCAGTTTCGATATCTGCGGGTTGGTGTAGGCCCGACCAGCGGCCAGCGAACCAGTCCGCCTTGTTCGGCTTGTAACTTTTGGCAGCCTCGAACTCTTCCTCGAGATGCGCGGTGAACTCCTGCGTGACGCCTGCGGCAAAGCCCTCCTCGATCACGCCTTCCGCCTTGAGACGCGCCGAGTAGATGTCGCTGACGGGGGGATGCTTGCGGATCGCCGCATACATCAAAGGCTGGGTGAAGCCAGGTTCATCGCCTTCATTATGGCCAAAGCGGCGATAGCACCACATGTCGATCACGATGTCGCGGTGGAAGGTCTGCCGGAACTCGATGGCCATCTTGCAGGCGAAGGTGACCGCTTCGGGATCATCGCCATTGACGTGGAAAATCGGCGCCTGGACCCCCTTGGCAACATCGCTTGGATAAGGGGAGGAGCGGGCGAATTGTGGCGAGGTGGTGAAGCCCACCTGGTTGTTGACGATGAAATGGATGCACCCGCCGGTATTATACCCGCGAATACCGGAGAAGCCGAGACATTCCCAAACAATGCCCTGTCCCGCAAAGGCGGCGTCGCCATGAATGAGTACGGGAAGCACTTCCTTGTGTTGGGCAAGGTCGTCGCGGATCACCTGCTGCGCCCGGACCTTGCCCAGCACAACCGGATCTACGGTTTCGAGATGCGAGGGATTGGGAACCAGCGACATGTGGACGTTGACGCCATCAAACTCGCGATCGGTGGAGGTACCCAAATGGTACTTCACGTCGCCGGAGCCGCCCACGTCCTCGGGATTGGCGGTGCCCCCCGAAAATTCATGGAAGATGACGCGGAAGCCCTTGGCCATCACGTTGGCGAGCACGTTGAGGCGGCCGCGATGGGCCATGCCGTAAACGATCTCCCGCACGCCGTAGTGGCTGCCATATTTGATGACGCTTTCCAGCGCCGGGATCATGGCTTCGCCGCCGTCCAGCCCGAAACGCTTGGTGCCGACATATTTCTTGCCGAGAAATTTCTCATACTGCTCGGCATGGATCACTTTGGAAAGGATCGCCTTCTTGCCTTCCGGCGTGAACTCGATGGCCTTGTCCTTGCCCTCCATGCGCTCCTGAAGGAAGCGGCGCTCCTCCACGTCGGAGATATGCATATATTCAAGGCCGACATTGCCGCAGTAATTTGCCCGAAGAATGTCGACGATTTCCCTTACCGTCGCCGTCTCCAAGCCCAATGTCCCGCCCAAATAGACCGGCTTATCCAAATCGGCGCCGGTAAAGCCGTGATATTCCGGCGTCAGGTCGGCCGGAAGGTCGCGCTTGGAAAGGCCCAGCGGATCGAGATTGGCCGCCAGATGACCACGCACGCGATAGGTGCGGATTAGCATCATCGCACGAATGGAGTCGGCGGCAGCAGTGGCGATGTCCGAAGCGCCAACCGCCGCTTTGCCCGGCTTGGCGGGTTTGGCCTCGACGGCCATTTGGGTTGGATCGAGCGCAGCGGTCAGGCTGTCATTGCCGACGGGCGGCCAGTTCTTCCGCTGCCAGCTTGGACCGGAAACGCTTTCCTCCAGCCCGTCGAACCAGCGCTGCCATTCCGGAGCCACGCTGGAGGGATTTGCGGAAAACTGGCGGTAGAGCGATTCCACGAAGGATGGGCTGACGCCCTCTATACCTTCGAAATCCTGACCCTCGAAACCCATGAGACTTGTCCTTGTTAGGCTGGTGCAGACAGACCTAGAACGTGCTGAAGGCCGCAATCCTGAATTGGCGGCTCATTCGAGTAGCTATTGAGCTTGTCGAACGGGCCATGGAGGCGCTTCGAGCGTGACTGAAAACGGACTGCCGTAGGAAGATAGTTCGCTTCCAGTCACCTTCGATAAATTCAACCCCTCAGCATGAGCGGTCATGGAAATCAGGCAGGCACACCCTTCAGCAGCGCGGCAAGCGTGGTGCCTAGTTCCGACGGGCTCGGCGACACACGGATGCCCGCCGATTCCATGGCCGCAATCTTGTCGTCCGCGCCGCCTTGGCCGCCAGACACGATCGCACCGGCATGGCCCATGCGGCGGCCCGGAGGAGCCGTGCGCCCGGCAATGAAGCCGACCATCGGCTTCTTGCGCCCGCGCTTCGCTTCGTCCTTCAGGAACTGTGCGGCTTCTTCTTCCGCGCTGCCGCCGATTTCGCCGATCATGATGATGGATTGCGTCGCCTCATCGGCCAGGAACAGTTCCAGCACGTCGATGAAGTTGGTGCCGTTGACCGGGTCGCCGCCGATGCCCACGGCCGTGGTCTGGCCAAGGCCTGCCGCCGTCGTCTGGTGCACCGCCTCATAGGTAAGGGTGCCCGAGCGGGACACAACGCCCACCGAACCCTTGGAGAAGATATTGCCCGGCATGATACCGATCTTGCATTCGCCCGGAGTCAGTACGCCCGGGCAGTTGGGACCGATCAGGCGCGATTTGGATCCGGAAAGCGCGCGCTTCACCTTCACCATGTCCAGCACCGGAATACCTTCGGTGATGCAGACGATCAGCGGCACCTCGGCGTCGATCGCTTCCAGGATCGAGTCCGCTGCAAAGGGGGGCGGGACATAGATTACGCTGGCGTCGGCGCCGGTCTTGGTGACCGCCTCCTTGACGGTATCGAAGACGGGCAGGCCGACATGCGTCGTACCGCCCTTGCCCGGCGTCACGCCGCCGACCATTTTGGTGCCATAGGCAATGGCCTGCTCAGTATGGAACGTGCCCTGCGAGCCGGTGAGGCCCTGACAGATCACCTTCGTGTCCTTGTTCACGAGAATTGACATCTCATTCGGTCCTTTCAGCACCCTGGCAACGGCCGGGGTCCCAGTTGCAGTGATGACTTGCCGGGGGTTAGGTCAGGCGAGCGAGCTGTCGATAGCCTTGCAGGCGACCAGCAGTTCCTTCACCGCATCGACGGAGACGTCGAAATTTGCCTTCGCTTCGTCATTGAGCTTGATCTCGACAACCTTCTCGACGCCGCCCGCGCCGATCACGATCGGGACGCCGACATAGAGATCGTCAACGCCATATTCGCCTGAGAGATAAGCGGCGCAGGGCAGGACCCGCTTCTTGTCCTTGAGGTAGCTTTCCGCCATCGCGATTGCGCTGGTCGCGGGGGCATAATAGGCCGAGCCGGTCTTCAGCAGCGCAACAATCTCGCCGCCGCCGGACCGGGTACGCTGCACGATGGCGTCGATGCGCTCCTTCGTCGTCCAGCCCATTTCAATAAGATCGGGGATGGGGATGCCAGCGACCGTCGAATATTCGACGACCGGAACCATGGTGTCGCCATGGCCGCCCAGAACAAAGGCAGTGACGTCCTCGACCGACACACCGAATTCCTCGGCCAGGAAATGACGGAAGCGCGCGCTGTCCAGAACGCCCGCCATGCCGACGACCTTGTTGTGGGGCAGGCCGGAAAATTCACGCAGCGCCCACACCATTGCGTCGAGGGGGTTGGTGATGCAGATGACAAAGGCGTCGGGGGCATATTGCTTGATGCCTTCGCCCACGGCTTTCATGACCTTGAGGTTGATGCCCAGAAGATCGTCGCGGCTCATGCCGGGCTTGCGGGGGACGCCGGCAGTGACGATGATGACATCCGCGCCCGCGATGTCTGCATAGTCATTCGCACCCTTGAGGTTCGAATCAAAACTTTCGACGGGTCCGGATTGCGCGAGGTCCAGAGCCTTGCCCTGGGGCATGCCCTCGGCGATGTCGAACAGGACCACGTCGCCCATTTCCTTCATCGCCGCCAGATGGGCGAGCGTTCCACCGATCATGCCAGCGCCGATGAGCGCAATCTTCTTACGGGCCATCACATTACTCCCAAGCGGGCCGGCGCAGGACCGGCGAGAAAAAGCCACGCCCGCTTAGGCGCAAACGTTACGGAGTTCAACCGGCGAAATGCCCGATTGGCCGATTATCTTTGCAAATGGTTCGCAATTGCATTAGGTGCGATAGGGTTTGTCACAATTCACAAAAGAGTCATGGCGGAGAGACGGAAATCTCTCTTTCTGTCAGGTGGAAAATGGGGATCACGTCTTCTGGAGACGTGTTCTCAGACGACACAGGGCGTGACCTCCCAGTCTGCTGCGATGGCAACAATCTCACACGTCAGGTCGCCGAGCCTGGCCATAACAAATACAGATGGCGTGCTTACCTCACACCCGCATCGGCATCAGCACATACAGGGCGGCGCTCTTGTCATTCTCCCGCAGCAGAGTCGGCGCGGCGGCGTCCGCCAGGTGGAGTTCAACCGTATCGCCCTGCATCTGTTGCAGGATGTCGAGAAGGTAACGGGCGTTGAAGCCGATCTCCAGCCGCTCGCTGCTATAATCGCCTGGCACCTCTTCGGCGGCGGTGCCATTCTCTGGGCTAGTCACGGACAGCGTCACCTTGTCCTTGTCGAGCGCCATCTTGACCGCGCGGGTCTTCTCGGTGGCGATCGTTGCCACGCGGTCGACACCTTCCTCGAAACTACGGGGATCAATGCGGAGCAGCTTGTCATTGCCGGTCGGGATGACGCGGCTGTAATCCGGGAACGTGCCGTCGATGAGCTTGCTTGTCAGGATGGCGCTGCCCAATCCGAAGCGGATTTTGGTGGCGCTGAGGTCCACCAGCACGCTGCCGTCGACTTCATCGAGCAGCTTGCGCAGCTCGCCAATGCATTTGCGGGGCACGATGATGTCAGGCATGCCTTCCGCACCATCGGGCCGGGGGACGGTGACACGCGCAAGGCGGTGGCCGTCAGTGGCGGCGGCCTTCAGCACTGGCTGCGCTTCATCCGACACATGGAAGAAGATGCCGTTCAGATAATAGCGCGTCTCTTCGGTCGAGATGGCAAAACGCGTCTTGTCGATGATCTGAATGAGCGTTGCCGCGGGCAGCTCGAAGCTGACCGGCAGCTCGCCCTCAGCAATCACCGGAAAGTCATCGCGTGGCAGCGTCTGCAGGCTGAACCGGGCGCGTCCGGCATTGACCTGCATCTTGCCTTCCGCTGCCGACAGCGAAACTTGGCTCCCCTCCGGCAGCTTGCGGACGATGTCGAACAGCGTGTGGGCCGACACCGTGGTTGCACCTGGCGTTTCCACCTGGGCCTGCACGCTATCCACGATTTGCAGGTCAAGGTCGGTCGCCATCAGCTTGATTGCGCCGTCCGACGTCGCTTCGATAAGGACGTTGGACAGGATGGGAATGGTGTTGCGCCGTTCCACCACCGATTGCACGTGGCTCAGGCTCTTGAGCAGCGTTGCGCGTTCGATTGTCGCCTTCATTCCCTGGTCCCGCTTCTGTTCTGGTCCGGCTGCCGGGGAAGGCAGCCATTGTGCTGAAAGGATTCTTCCCCTTCATTACCAGCTATGATGAACGGAGCAAGGAGGGACGGAAGGCTTTTGAAGGCTGAGATGCTTGCAAAGGCGAAATGTTTGCGCTTCATGAGGGGCGCATGAGGCATTTCGCACTTTTTCTGGTTTTGGCGTTTACCTTTTCGGTTCCCGCAGAGGCGCGGCAGTCGCTCGGCGTTTTCGAGGGCTGGGGAGCCTTTCGTGACCCTGCAACGCCGCGATGCTATGCCATAGCCCAGCCCGCAAACCATAAGGCAAAGGGCGACTGGCCTGCCTTTGCGGCCATTGGCTATTGGCCCAAGAAAGGCGTGCGGGGCCAGCTACATTTCCGCTTGAGCCGGGAGAAGGCGGCAAGGGCCAAAGTGACGCTAACCATCGGCATTCGCCGTTTCGAACTGATCGGCGGCAGGGCGGACGCCTGGGCCAGGGATAAACGCATCGACGCGGCAATCATCGCCGCCATCCGCTCGGCTAGCGGCATGAGCTTGCAAACGGTGGGAAAAGGAGGCAGCGCCTTCAGGGATACATATGCCCTGCGCGGCGCGGCAACGGCCATTGATGCGGCGGCATTGGGATGCGCGCGGTCCTGAAGCTCCTGCGCTAGCTATTTGGGCCGTTTCTCCCTATATGCGCGCCATGCAGATTCCCGGCCATATCGATCCCGTGCCTGTGCCGCGCGCTGTCACTCCGCGTGAAGACGGCCGCATTGACCTTCTGGGTCTCAACAAGGCGCAGATCCGTTCTGTGCTGGGGGAGGCGGGCCTCGACGTCAAACAGGCCAGGCTTCGTTCCAAACAGCTCTTTCACTGGCTCTATCATCGCGGCGAGACGGATTTCGAGCGCATGACGGACCTAGCCAAGCCAATGCGTGGCTGGATGGCTGAGCGCTTTGTCATTGGCCGGCCGACGGTGGTAGAGGCGCAAGTCTCTTCCGATGGCACGCGCAAATGGTTGCTTCGTTCGGATGACGGGCAGGATTATGAAATGGTCTTCATCCCCGACGCGGATCGGGGAACGCTTTGCGTCTCCAGCCAGGTGGGATGTACGCTCAACTGCCGTTTTTGCCATACCGGCACAATGCGTTTGGTCCGCAATCTGACGCCGGGAGAAATTGTAGGGCAGGTGATGCTGGCCCGCGACGCCCTGGGTGAATGGCCCAAGGGGAATATGGCCGCCACCAATGATGCGGATGAGGATGACGACACCCCGCAATATTCGACCGACGGCCGGATGCTCACCAATATTGTCATGATGGGCATGGGGGAACCGCTTTATAATTTCGAGAATGTCCGCGATGCGCTGAAGGTCGTGATGGACGGGGACGGTCTGTCGCTGTCAAAGCGCCGCATCACGCTTTCGACTTCCGGCGTCGTGCCGATGATGGCTCGTGCGGGTGAGGAGATCGGAGTCAATCTGGCCGTCTCGCTTCATGCGGTGACAAAGGACATTCGGGATGAAATTGTCCCGATCAACCGCAAATATGGCATCGAAGAGCTGCTGCAGGCCTGTGCCGATTATCCGGGTGCCAACAATGCGCGGCGCATCACCTTCGAATATGTGATGTTGAAGAACAAGAATGACAGCGATGAGGACGCACGGGAACTCGTCCGCCTGATCCGCAAATATAAGTTGCCCGCGAAGGTCAACCTCATCCCGTTCAATCCTTGGCCCGGCGCGCCCTATGAATGTTCCAGCGCGGAGCGGATCAAGCGCTTTTCCGACATTATCTTCGAAGCTGGAATCTCTGCCCCGGTCCGCACGCCCCGCGGCCGGGACATCATGGCGGCCTGCGGACAACTGAAGTCCGCATCTGAAAGGAAGAGCCGGGCGGAACTGGATCGCCTGGCGGAAGAGAAGCTGGCAGCCTTGGGTTAAGCTGGACTGGGCATCTTGGCTGAGAATCGACCGCCCGATGGGCGGCGCGAAAACTGAAAATCAGTTCCGAAGCCGCTCGATCGCTTGAGCCAGCGCAACATACAGCTTGCCCATGTCCGATGACAGCAGCGTAACCGCCAAGGCGCTGCCGTCGCGCGTCGCCAGAATGTGCCGCAGCATTGCCTCAAAATCATGGATATAGCGGTTCACATGCTCGCGGAACTCGGCGTCCTGATCATAGTGGTGCGAAATTTCCCGCGCTTCCCCGGCATCCAGAAGCTTTACCGCGCGGCGCGTGAAGACGCCTCGGTCACCCTTCAGATAGGCGGCCCAGCTTGAGTCGGTGATTTCGTTGGAAAGGATCTTGCTGACGTCGATGGCCGTGCTGTTCAGGGCCTCGATGAGTACCGCGACGCGGCGGGCAAAACTGTCGCGATCGCGTTCCTCTGCCTCGTGCCGCGCTTCATCGATCCGGCGCTCGACGCTGGCGCTCGTGTCGGCAATGGTCATCATCTGCCGCATAAGCCGTTCGGTCGCCTGATGCGCGCTGGTAAGCGCGTTCTGAGCCACGACAGAGATCTGCTCCATCTGTGCCACGACCTTCTGCGAGACAGCATCATCGAGCGCCTTCTGGCTGGCTTTGCCAAGAGCGTCGGCTGCCTCCGGAATGGTTCGAGCGAGCGATTGGCGCGCACGTTCTGCGGCTTGCTCGGCAGTTTCCTTGACTCGCAGCAGGGCCTCGATCAGCTTTGGCCCGGCCTGTTGCGCCAGGCGTTCCGATTGTTCATCCGCCGCCGCAATGGCGCTCCCCAGCTTTTCGACTTCGATGCGATTGGTCACGATGTGAGCTTCCGCGCCCGATAGCCATTCCCTGAGCAGAGTGGCCTGGGCGCGGATCATCTCCTCCGCCTCATTGACGCGACCCAGAATGGCTTCAGTAACGGCCTCCAGCTTCTCCGCTTCGGGCGAGGCACCTGCGATGATCCGCAGGGTCGTGCCAAGCCGCTCGTCCATCCGCGCAAGCGCCAGCGGCAGCGTTTCGTCCAATTCCCTTGTGCTGGAGTCGAGCGCCAGCAGCAACGATTCGGACCGGCTGATGAGACGGTCGGCCGTGTCATGGCCGCTGGAAAGCGCCTGGTTCAGTCGTTCAGCTTCCTTGCCGAGCGACTCCATGGCCAGCGTAAGCCGCTGATTGCGCTCGCCGCCTTCATTTTCGAGCGCGGCAAAGCGCTCGGTCACCACCCGCAGGCCATTGTCGAGGCCGCCCGTAAGCTGGTTTGCAAGACCGCTCTGCCGTTCCAGCAACATATCTATTTCACGCAGCTTGGCCTCCAACTGGGAGCTGCTCTCGGCAAAGCCGGCCGCAGTCTCCGCACCTATGGCAGTTAGGGCGGAGCGCGACTGGTCGATCATCACGCCGAGAGCCTCAGCTTGCGCATCCAGCCCCTTGCGGCTGACGTCCACAGCCTCGCGTGCCCGCTCAAGCGCAGAGTCGATACGGTCGCTTGCCATTTGCGTCATATCGTCGATTTGGCCGGTAACTGCCCTGGACGCCTCCTCAAGCTGCAGCAATTGCCCGGACAGGACCTGGGTAGCGTTGAGCGTTTCCTTCTTGGCCCGTTCGGTCAGCAGGGCGATCGCCTCTATCTCGACCTGCAGCAGCGTCGCCTGTTCCAGAGCCGCCGCGCCGCTGGCGCCGATCTGATCGGCAGCCGCCGTCAATTGCTCGCGCGCGCGAGGAAGGCCGCTGTTCAGCACATCGAGATTTGCGTTGATGGCGGAGCCCGCCTGATGCAGCCCTTGGGCCTTTTCCTCGGCGATCCGCATATTGTCAGCAAGCGCGCTGGCCGACTCCCTCAGCCGCGCGGCTGTATCGGTACCCAAATCCTGGAGCTGCTGGGCCTGCTGCTGCAATTCAGTCCGGGCGGCGGCGAGCTCCTCACGCATGTTGGAAAGGCGCAGTTCGAGTTTGCGGCCTTCGATGCTCAGCAGATTGGCGGCGTCACCGAAGCGGCGCATCTCCGTCCGGCTATTGCGCATAAAAACGAGATAGGTGAGCGCAATCAGCCCCAGGGGAATGGCTGCGGTGGTGATAATGGATGGAACTTCAGCCAGTCCGGGAGAGGGAAAACCCGCGCCAAAAAGAAACCAGCCATAAAAGACAAGCCAAGATAGGGCGACGGCAGCCGATCCCGCCTTGATCAATCGCGGCAGGGGCGACGGGTTCTCGAGAATCTCATCCAGTTGGGCAGGTCCGGCCGCGTCGATGCCGGTTGGTTCAACGCTCTGCTCGACCGGCAGCGATTCGGCGCCCTGATCTTCGCTCCCGAAGCTGGGTGCCGTGTTGCGAGGCTGCTGCTTGTCGCGCCAGAGGCCGACGATCTTGGTATCTCTGGACATGGCGGCATGTTTAGCATTTTTTCCCGGCGCTGGAAGTCGGCAATTTGGCAACAGTTCATTAACCGCGAACATGTTAAGCCCAGAAAATGTCTTATGATCCAGGAGCCTTGGACGCCGCGCTGGCCGCAGCCGTGGGCGATGATGCAGCGCTGATCGCTGACCTGCGCTATGCCTTTATCGAAAGCGCGGAGCGGCAACTCGATCTGCTGGAACGGGCGCGCTGCGATGCCAATTGGGAGATCGCCGCCTGGCGATTGAAGGGCCTTGCCGCCAGCTTTGGTGTCGTGGGGCTGATGGCACTAGCCGAGGAAGCCGCCCGCAGCGTCCCGGGCGACCCGGTCATGCTCCGCAAGCTCAGGGCTGCGCTCGTCGGCTTTGAGGCTGCCTGACCCGCCATTCTTACCGTCAAAGGCTTGCAATCTGCACATCGGATTGCGAAGAGGACAGTTCCAGGGATCAGGAACCGGGGACGCGCTCTTGCCCTTTGCGGCTGTCATTTCTGCAACCGCCACCGTCGGCCATGATGAAGGATCGCTAAGGGCGACCCTGGTCATAGCCGGACAGACATTGGTCGAATATCAGGCGCGGCAGGCGGCTGAAGCCGGGGCGGGTCATATTTCGGTTCATGTGGAAACGGTGACGCCCGCCCTGTCCCGGTCTGTGGATCGCTTGATAGCCGATGGCATCAATGTGTCGCTCGTACGGAGCACGACCGAATTGCGCCAGACGGTTCCCCCAGACACCGACATTCTTCTGATCGGAGACGGGATCATCGCGGCCCAGGCCTGGTTTGCGAGGATCGCTGGACAACCGGCGCCGGCCCTCCTCGTCGTCAACGATCATGTGACGCAGTCCCAATATGAGCGGATCGACGCGGAGCACCGCTGGGCGGGGCTTGCGCGGCTCAGTTACCGGCAGCTTTCCGACACCCTCGATACCTTGGACGTCCTTTCGGACTGGGATCTTCAGTCCACATTGCTTCGCCATGCGGTTCAGTCGGGTGGCGAACGCGTCCTTGTCAGCGACGAGGCACTGTTCAATGGAGGCGTCTTTCAGATCGAGTCGCAGGCGGCCGCCGACGAGGCGGAACAGCATTTCCTTCCCAGGCCCTCCAGTGAAAAGGCTGGCGAGGGGTGGATGGAATATTACCTCTTCCGGCCGATCTCCCGAAGACTTGTTCCGCTGCTGCTCCGGCAACAGCTCGAACCTGCGCCAATCAGGGTGTCTGCGGCGGCGATTTCCGCCATTGCCATCATCGTCGCAAGCTACGGTCTAACCTGGCCTGCTCTGTTGCTTTTCCTGATTGCGCTTTCCGCCCAGCAGGTTGCCGATGATCTGGGCGCGGCCGTCCGCCGTCCGGCCGGCGCAGCCTGGCCTGGCTATATCTCACCCGCGCTTGCTTTGCTGGGCCTGGCGGTTCTTGGCGGCGAGTGGAGGATCGGTGATCGGACGGCCGATTTTACCGGCCTCTATCTGGCCACCTCTATACTGATAGTCGAATTGACGATTCGTACCGGAAAAGCGCAAGGCTTGAATCCGTGGGCCCTCTGCAGCCTGGCTACAGCATTGCTGCTATTGCTGCTGTTCAGATTGGTGGGGGTTCTTGAGCTCGGCTTCGCCTTCGTCATCCTCTATGCGCTCGGGAGCATGGCAATCACCATCCTTGGCCAACGAAGGACGTCGGAAAGTCCCGCTGGCGTCAAATAGCCACTGATAATTGGGCGACGCGGTTTAGGGCAAATAAGCAGCACAGTCCGAGTCGATGGCGCATTTGAGCCATTTCCACTCGCGGGAACATGGAAAACTGACCCACGGAATCCTGCGGTGTCCGGCGTGGAATGGAAAACCGATTCCACCCCCTCCCTCAGCCGGGGAGGGGTGGCGATATGAGGGCACCACGTTTCCTCATCGGCTACTCCTGCTGCGGCGTCACGAGAGAGGCTTTCGAGCGGCAGGGCGTTGAGGCATGGACATGCGATGTGCGGCCAGCGCGCGACGGTTCGCCACGTCATCTCCAATGCGACATCTGGGACGTAGCGGAGGACGATTGGGACGGCGGCCTCTTCCATCCCATGTGCACGTATCTGACCGTCAGCGCGGCGTGGGCGTTCAATGACCCAGACTATGATCGCTATCCGGGCGTTGGATATCACCAGAAGATCAAGCCCGGCACGCTCACCGGGGAAGCGAGGCGGGAAGCGAGGCGGGAAGCGATAAAGGGCTTCCGAAGGATTTTGGATCTGCCGTATCCGAAGGCAATAGAAAATCCGGGAGCTTCGTTCATTTCGAAGGCAATCCGCCCGGCTGATCAGCTTATCCAGCCCTACCAGTTCGGTGACGACGCAAGCAAGCTGACGGGGCTTTGGCTGGACCGCCTGCCGCCCCTGACGCCCACGAAGCGCATTCCCGGCCGGGTCGTCAACGGCAAGGAGCGCTGGGCCAACCAGACGGACAGCGGGCAGAACCGTGTGTCGCCGTCTGAGGATCGCTGGCTTGAACGCAGCGAGACCTATGCGGGCATCGCCGCAGCCATGGGCGGGCAGTGGGGACGGTGGCTCATGGACGGCGCACCTGCGATGGCACGGACCTTATTCGCCTTCGCCCCCGAGCAGCAGGAGGCGGAGGGATGAGTGCAATTATCTCGCCGTGCGGCACATATCGCTATCGGTTGGAGCGACCGGATGTGTTCGGCGACTACACCACTGCGGTTATCATGGTGAACCCATCGACCGCAGATGCAGTTGAGGACGATGCCACCATTCGCAAGTTGATCGGTTTCCGCAACCTTTATGGATGGGGCAACCTGATCGTCGGCAACCTCTTTGCCTATCGCGCAACGGATGTGCGGGAACTCGCCAGCGCAAACGACCCCATAGGTCCAGATAACGGCTATCGCCTAGCTGATATATTCTTGGATGCGCAGCAGGTCATTTTTGCGTGGGGGCCATCTGCGAAGCTGCCGAAACGGCTGCGGGATCATTGGCGAGACGTGGATAGCCTCGCCCGCAAGATGCACCTGCTGCCCATGAGTATCGGCGCACCAGCCAAGGACGGCCACCCATGCCACCCGCTGATGCTGCCATACAGCCGACAGCTTCAGCGATGGACCCACCCCACCCCCGAGCAGGAGAGGATGATATGAGCGAGAAGCAGAACTGCCCGAAATGCGGGAGCGACGACATTGACCACCCGCGTCATTACCGGCCCCAAGGGTCATCGATGGCGTTCGATGGGTGTTCGGCCCATTGCCGGGCCTGCAAGCATGAGGAGCGGTTTGAGACGCACCAGAGAGCGTTGGATGCTTGGAGGAAAGCATGATCGGTCGCATCAAAAACATCTGGTTGCGGCGGGTGGCGATCTGCCTCGCGATCTTCCCGTTGACCATCGCTGGCGCAATCGTTGGGGCTGTAAGCGGCGGGTATGAATATGCCGCCAGCGTGGCTAAGTCGGCTGTCCGCGCGTGGAGCCAATCATGACCCCCACCATACCCAATAAGGAGAGAGGGTGATATGAACCACAACACGATGAAAGAATTGCAGAGCGATAAGGCGCTCGTATGTCGCCGCGAAATCAACTGCGACCAAGGCGGGGCGACCGTGTTTATGGTCCTGCTGGCAGACGGATTCCTGATCGATTGTGGATCAAGCGGATATGCCGAGAGGCGTGCCATGAAGCTGGCTGAAATCATCAACGAAAGCGGGCCAGAGCGTTTGGGTAAGGAGGGGTTACGCCCATGAACAAGGATGAACGGTGCGAGAATTGCCGGTTCTTTGTAAAATGCGAAGATCAGCACACTTACGGCGATTGCCATAGACTGCCGCCGCAGTTCAATTTCTCGGCTTATTTCACTGAGGATGGGTACTATACGCCCAAGCGCTACAAGGCTGAGATCAGTCGCCATCGAGACGGGGTATGGCCCAACCTCTCGCAAGATGCATGGTGCGGCGAATTCAAGGAGCGCAGCAATGATGATGGGTGAGGCAGAAACAGCGCGCGCATCGTAATACTTGAGTGTGGTCATCAATCCCGCCTCACAGGCGATAGGGCACTTACGCCACCTGAAAAGATGCGCTGCAAGCAATGCGCGGAGGAAAGCAATGGCTGACCCTATCTCACAGGCGGCGCGGGACTTCGCTGCCGAATATCTGCCCACCGCCGACGAAGATTGCGGAGAGTGCGAGCGCGGCTTAATGTGCGATGGTGGAATGGACCACCACTGGCTCGTTCAGGCTATCGGGCGCGCAATGGCAGACCAGCGGGAACGGGATGCGGAAATTGCCTACAGGGTATGTGCTGAAACTCGGCACGTTACATTGGGCGATAAAGCCGCCACCGCCATCCGAGCACAGAAAGGCGACCAATGAGCCACGCGCTATCACGCACCAGCCCCAAGGGGGGGGCGTTCGTCGGAACCTGCATGAAATGCGGAATGAAGAATATCCCGATAACTCGGATACACGAGCCATGCAGCAATCCAGCCAATTTGACCAGCGGTGAGGATTTGTCTGTGGCGATTGGCCTGCACGACACGGAGACAAAGCAATGACCAACATCATAGAGGACGCGATTGAGGCGCTTAGGCCGTTTATGATGGCCGCAGAGGCTTACACCAGTTTCGACGGGCAGCACGACTTCCCGGATGGATATACGTTCGACATCGGGGCTTTCCAGCGCGTGACCGTTGGCGACCTTCGCCGCGCAGCCGCCACACTCGCCCGTCTTGAGCAGGCCAAAGAGAATGCGCAGCCGGTGGCGTGGATGTATGGCGCGGATAGAGAAGAACCGCATGCATCAATCAAGCGATGGCCTAAAGACATTGTTGAGCGGCAATGCTGGACTGAAACACCCCTATACGCCGCGCAGTAGCGCCGCAGCAGACCTTGGAGCGCATAGGTGCCGAAGTGAAGCGCATATTAGAGGAACAAACCAATGAGCATTGAAATCACTGAGGCGGATAGGAAGCGCACGTGGCCCATTATGCGCCACTTATACACGGAGAAGGACGGCGCAGAGGTCTTCTTTAAGCGCGATTTTTTTGCGGGAGAATACGACTCCCATTTTATTGTCCAAGCCTTCGCCAAGCACCGCATCGCCGCCCTCCAAGCCCGCGAGGAAGAAACAGCATGGCTGATCGAGCGGCATGACTACATACCCGGCCTGCATTATTATGCTGAGTACCCAAACGGTGATCACTATTGGACGCCGGATCATCTGAAAGCCATGCGGTTCGCAACTGAGGCTGACGCTAGAGTAATCGCAAAGGATGACCCACTTTTGACGGTTGCAGAACACATGTGGGTCGCCAATCCTCAAGTGCGTGAGGATGTGGGGGAGGCTCTTCGTTTGGCAGAGAGCTTGTGCGCGCAAGTGAAGATAGACCTTGCCGCAGCGCACGAGCAAATCTGCAAATTACAAGGCTTGGACCCGGAAACGCACGCATGGCCTGAATGGTCGTCGCCAGCGAACACGATGCGTTGGGTAGATGAAATTATTCTACCTGCGATCAAACAGCATGTCACCCACCCCACCCCTACCGAGTTGCCGGGGGATGCTTTGCGCGCAACCTTCAAGCTCGCGGCCAGCCAGATCGAAAGAGACGTTCGCCTCAGCGAATTAACCGATGGAGAGATTGATGCTCTGGTGCGGGCGGTTAGGGGTTGACTGGCGTTGCGTCCTGCAAAACCTGCATCTTCTCCCGAGCGTCATCATATTGCGCGTAGCAGGCTTTCAGGGAGATTCTGATTTCGTCGGAGAGGGAAGCTTCCCTTGCAAGAAATTCTGAATCGTCTCGGTAAAGCTGTGCTCCAGTGCATCCGGGGGCAGCTTGTCCATTGGTGGCAACTGTGGTGGCGGCGGTGGCGGGGCGACGTGGCCGCGTCCGCAACTGCTCAAGAAGAGCATTCCGGTCAGCAACAAGATCGGCAATCGCATCGTTCTTTTCCTTCGTGATGGATCTGGCATTGTCGGCAAGGCGCTTTTCCGTGGCGCGGTAGGATTTGTCAGCGGCTTTGCTCTGGCGATGCATCTCTGCCACCGTCGCCAGCGCCCTATCCCGCTGCCCGGCGATGCGGTCTGTGCGCAACCACAGCAAGGCTGAGAGCGCCACGAGCGCGATGCAGAGCGCTTGCCAGGGGTTACGCTTCACAAAGTCCATGACGAACTGCGCGACGATGGCAAGCCACTGGACGCCGCCGAGAAGGAATTTACCGATTGCGAGAAATAGCGGCATGGGCTAATGTCCTTCGCGTGATGCGGGTAGAGGCCACAGGTTCAAGCCCTGCTGCTGGGTGTAAAAGACTCCGCTATAGCTCAGTTGGATAGAGCGCTGCCCGCTCACAATATTGTCCCGTTGTGATGTTGCTTCATTGGGACTGTGCATGGCTCTGGCTATCCGGTCGTTGATAAACGGGATAAGGACTGGTCCACGGTCGAGCGCCCGTAGCATCACCACACCGCCCTCTGCGCGTCTCTCGACACCTCACCCAGGATGAACCCGAGCAGAAGGCCGAGGACGAAGCGTTTCATGGCTTCGTCGCGCAAGTCAGAAGCAGTCCGCGAACAGTGAAAATGTCGCATCGTGGGCCAACGCCAAAAAGCTCGTATGTGTCTTTCATGATCCGCTCACCTTCCCCGTTTGGCTTTTCTTCTGTGTGCCCAAGGCAGATTGCAACCGTGGTGATGACGCCATATTCGCCAGCCTCTATTTCATCGGCGATCAGGCGCAGTGTGCGGACAATATCTTGCGCGGCATAACCGGCGTGCAATTGGACTACGCTCATTCCTCAACCCCATCGCTTATTTCAACGCCATCCCGCCCGACCTTGAGCACCCGCTTGACCAGCAATGCGGCAAGCGCCGTCAGCCCGACCAGAACTTGCGCATGGGCCGCCAGCGCCAGCCAGAAGGCTTTCTCAGCGTCATCGCGCAGAAGGTACACGCCCACCGCCGCGAACAGCGTGAAGGTCACGCACCCGCCCACGATGGCCACGAATGCAAAGGCGCGGCGTCCGTCTGGGGTGAGGATGTGGCGGAAGATGGTCATAGCTGCATCACGCCTGTTTCAATCATGTCGGTGACGCGCTTTGCCCGCTCCGGCGTCTGCTTGGCCCATAGCGACTTACGGAAGTTGGCCGCCGCCTCATCCCACCGCTTCTGCGCCACGAGCGCCAGTGAATTCTTGAACCCAGCCAGGCCAGCAATTCCCATTTGAAAGCACATGGACAGAAGGGCAGTCGCGCGCACCGGATCGCTCTCAACAGCTTTCCATGCAGGCCAGTCCTTCATGGCATTGGCGAAGCGCTTTATGTCGTTGGCGAGCAGATAACTCATTTCCTCATCGCTCAAACCGCCACCCTTACGCTTGTCGATCAGGCGGCCAACGCCAATGGTCCAATATCCAAGATGATCTTGGTAGGCGTGCTTAACCCGCCCTTCCTCGCGATTGAGATGCTGCGTCGCCATCTTTATGGTTTCGTCGTTCATCCCCGTGCCCCCTTCAAGAACACCCACGCCGCTACAGCCCCGGCGAACAGCCAAGCCAGCAGCGGAGATTTCAGCAGCACGGCCCCGAGATTAACGGCACCGGTCCGCTGGTTTTCCTTCGCTTCAAGCACGGCAACACGGGCTTTCAGATCGGCAATATCGTTCGGTATCCCCTGCGCCTTCGCTGCCGTCACCGCCATGGAATCGAACTTCTGCGACAGGTTGTTGAGGGTGTGATTGACTTCCCTGAGCTGCCCGCGCACTTCTCCCAGCTCCCCCTTCATGTCGCCGATCATGCCTAATAGTTGGGCCTCCTGTGTCATGCGTCTAACCGTTGCGGGAAACCGATGTCAAAGCCTCCAGCGAAGGGGAATCGCTGGGATAATACAATCTTCCTCGTGGTTCTTAACCACGACGCTTCCTTTTCCATAGTCATTACGCCTGCATGTTTCGCCATTGCCAAGAAGGTGCTACTGAATAAGTCACTGCAATAGTACTGCCCGGTTGGACAATAAATACCCCGCTAGTCAGGCCAAAGGCAAAACCATCGACTGTAACGGCAGTCACGGTCCCGCCCCATATGTAGACCATAACAGAATGCCCGGTGGTGTTGGTCGCCGCAACGGTTGACGCTGGAAGTGATGGCGTCGAAACAGAACGGCTGTGAACTATACGGACCCCAGAGTAATTGGATGGGTCTACGAGAGCGCCTGATGGCGTGTAATTGTTTCCAATAAATGTTAGCGGCTCTCCGGAAAGCGAAGCGGAACTATAAATAGCATAAGTGGCGACATTGGAGAATTGGCTGCCCATGACGGTGTGGGCACCGCTGTTCGCAGATCGGTTGCTAAAGCAGTAATCCGAGTTCTCATAGGTTTGCCCGATGAACGTGCAGCCAAAACTCACTCCATCAGTAAAATCAACCCCCCGAGCGGCGTTGCCCGCCGCGCCGCCGACAAAAGATAGAAACTCGCCCTGCCGAATGCGGAGGGCAGAACCTTTATTCGTCCCCGAGCCGTTGGAATAGGAATTGCACCGAAGATTGATCGCTTCCCCGCCAGTAATATAGTTCAGCCTAACGGCTTCATTTCCCGTCCCGTTGTAAGAATTTTCGACAGAAACATTCTTGATGGCCATCATGTTGACCGGGTCGGAATAGTCATTCTTGCCGATCACGAGTAGAGGAATGTCCATCGCGCCATAGACGGTGAACCCCTCAAGTGTTAGGTCGAACCAGTCCGAGGAGCTGGCGATCTGCCAAGCGATAGAAGTGCCGTTGGTTATATGGATAGATGTCTGCCCAAGCCCAGCGCCAATGATCGGAATCGCGCGCTTGGCCCCCCGGACGGTGCGAGTGACATCCCATGATGCTGTTCCAACACTAGTCAGATCCCACAAATAATCTCCAGGCGGGATGAACATTGGCGCGCCAGTCGCAACGCATTGGGCCAGCGTATCGGTAAAATGGGTGTAATCGTTGGTCGATCCATCGCCCAATGCGCCGTAGCCTTTGACGTTAAGGCCGAGGTCGTTAATGACTGCGGCAGTCGTTCTAAGCGTTGAGCCAGTGCCTGAATATTGGTGCCCGATCAACGCAGAACCGCCCGCTGCGGCTAACGCCGCACTTGTCGCCCGCAATTCAACCGCCGTCTCAAGCGCCTGCATAGCCTGCTGGACGTTACTGCCGTTGGGTATCGTCGTGCCGGAGAAGTCCGCTGTCCCGATCAGCGCCGCCCCGCCTGTAGCCGCAAGTGTGGCAGAGGTGGGGCGGGCATCCACAGCGCCGCCAAGCTCCTCGATATTCTGCTTGGCCGTCTGATTGTCCGTCAATGATGGGCTGGTGTAGATGCCCATATTGGTCGCAGATGATGTGATCCCGACCGCATCGGCGCGGGCTTTCGTCTCAACCGCCGTTTCCAGGCTCTGGATGTTCTGCTTGGCCGTCTCATTGTCGGGAATCGTCGATCCCGTGTACGTCCCCATATTTTCAGCAGAGCCGCTGATGCCAACAGCAGATGCTTGCGCTTTGTTCGCCACCGCTCCTGACGATGTGGAGGCAATCGTGCTGATGTCGTAAAGCTCGACGTTCGCGAGCGTCTTCACTACGCCATTATATGTCGTTCGCACAGAATAGGTGCCGTCCGCAACATAAAGCTCGACAAGGCCGTTCGCGTCCGTGGTGCGCGATGTGGCTGCGTTTTGGGTCAGGGCGTCATCGGTATAGGTCGTGACCAGCGCCCCAGCACCGGTTAGAAGCTCGACCGTCGCGCCTTCCAGGGCTGTTCCGGCGTCCGTGGTGATCGTGTCGGTATATTTGGCGGCCATCGATCAGACCCCCACCGCGATCCAGAACAACGTCATTGACGAGTCCGCAGGATTTACGAAGTTGAAGCCGGTCGTGGATGAAGCGTAGGCTGCCGGGAAGTTCTGGTCGTAGTTGGTTTGGTTAAGCCCTCCTGTGACCACCGGTATGCTGAAGCTTGAAAATTCAGTCGGATATGTGACCGACTGACTGCCGGTATTAGCAACGGCGGTTACCGTGCCCCATTGAAGTATTAGAATCCCGATAGATGGGATGTTGATCTTCACATATCCCGGATTACCGAGAGAAGCCGCAATCACCCCCAGCGCTCCCAACGTTGTGCGGGCTGTGGCCGCGTCCGCATCGTCCAGAAGCGTGCGGGCAAAGCTGGTGAGGGTAGCGAGAGCAGCGGCAGATGCGCCAGTATAATACGGCACCCTGTCTGCGGCTGGCGTGAGCGCGCCGATGGCTTCCACCGCCGCCGTTGCCTCCAGAGCATCCAGCGCGGTCCGGATCTCTGCCACCGTGGCTTTCGCCGTGAGCGTCAAAACCGCGTCAGTCAGTTCTGTGCGGATGTCCGCCATCATCTGCCTGATGGCGTTGTTCAAATTTCCAGCAGGGCAATTTTCGGCAATATTCGTGCCGGAAATTGTCGTGTTCGATGATGCTGTGGTGCTGTAGCTCGAAACTGACATGCTCATCCATCCGATTACGTTGGATGGGATGAGCCGCGCGAAACGCTGGGTTCCCTGAAACTTGCGCTACTCTAGCGGATAACCACCCCTATGCAAAGGGGGATTTGCCATTTCTGGTCTGACACTATATGATCACACCGATGTCCAGCATTGCTATTGTCATTACGGTGAAGGCCATCATTCTCACGCTCTGCGGCGCGTACAAGGCCAGCAGTGAACTATTGGCCTCCTCCAAGGAAAAGCGGAACGCCAACAGCTCCACCGACCCCACCGTAAAGCCTGTCCCTGTTCATAATAAAGTCAGAGCGGGCGGCTTGGGCAGCGGCGATGTCATCAATCTGCGCAAGAGTAGAAGCGGGATTTGGGTTAAGTAAGATCGGCGCGATTTCCTCCGCCTTCCGCCGAGCGTTGCCGAACATGCCGAGCCTCCCAGCATCACGAACGTAATTCCCGGCAGCACGCAAAATACTTGCACTTGCTGGGACCCCGCCGAAAGCAACATTAGTGGCGACATCCAGCGCCGCAGATGGCAATGCCCCGCCCTCAAATGCCTGATCGGCCAGCGCCCTTTCGGCCGTCTTGGAATTGCCGAGTATATCGTTTGTTGTCCGCGCCATATCACGCTCGATATCCCGATGACGCAGAAAGTTGGCAGAGCTATCTGGATAAAGTATCTCAAGCCGTTTTTCCATCGCCGGAGTGCCCAACGTCGATTCAAACGGATTAGACGAATAGCGCTGCCTTTCCGCTGCGTCCACGAGCGCCCCGCGAAAGCCAGTCTGCATCTGCGCGAGCCGTTCGGGTGACTGATTGCCAATCTGGACTGCCAAAAGATCAGGATTGGTCCTGATGGCATCCTGTCCTAGCGCCAGAGCTTCACGCTCACCAGCCGGGCCAGCATAAGCCTGCCGCGCCTCTGCATAGACAGGGTTGAGCGTGTCAACCTCTCGAATGAATTTCTGGCGCACGTCGTTCTGCGCTCTCCCCGCCTCGTCAAGATTCAGCCTGCCTGTGATGGCATTGCGATATTCTTCAAGAACATCGTCCATTCCGCGCTTGACGTAATCCAGAGTCTGTGTCGAGGGCGCGCGCGTAAAAATCACCTCTCCTTGGTCATCAAGATCAAACCCCAATGCCGTTGGGTCTCTCCGTTCGTTTGCCGCTATCGTTCTTGCCCGTGCCAATGCACTTCGTCCGAATGGAGTATGTAGAAGGGACTCTAATTCATCACTTGTTCGCCCCGGTGCGGCATAGGCCTCTTCGTATAGAGGGGATGCCCGTTCCCTAGCTTGGTTGATAAGATCATCGCTCAGTCGAGGAATGTTTTCAATCGGCCCAAGGTCACGCTCAACGGCGCTACGGAAACGATCGATCTGTCCGCGCGATCTAGGTACGAGCGCGCTTTCCGCGTACTCGGCGGCTGTCGGAGATCGGCGGATCGCGGCCCCTGCGAGCGAGCGCAGCTCCGGGTGGGTATCAGCCAATGTCATTGGTACATCGAAGCCTACCGCCTCTTGCAGCGCCTCGCGCGCTCGCTCCGGCCCTGCTTTGTTGACGGTAGAAAACAACACCTCCTGCCCTTGGGTCAACGGAGATGGGATATCAAACGAACGGCCTGTCGACTTCTCTGCCGTCTTTCGAACAAGCTTCGATGTAGCGGCCTTCCCTATGGCTTTGCCAATAGTATGCCCTGCCGCACCGCCCAACATGCCAATCGCGCCCTCTTTGCCAGCCATTGCCGAGCGGTTGCTCAAATCACCTTCGCCTGAACCAAAACCATAAAGGCCACCCTGGACCAACCCCTCGCCAGAAGCCCTTGCCACATTGGGCAGATTTGACGCCCGAATGGCAGATGCCCCCGGAACTGGTGCAGCGATCCCTCCAACGATCTGCCCAGCCAAGCGGTAACCTGGATTATATTGTTCGTCATTCCGATCAATCGCACGCTGTTGTGCAACATTTGATCTATAGGCGCGATTGAATGCCCCAACAGGGTCCGACAAGACACCTTGCGACCAAAGGCTCTTTGAGCCCTTATCGAGCGGGATAAGGCTATTGGCTGCAGCGGCGGCCTCATCCATGAAGCCAAAGGTAAGCATGTCAGCAGCACCGCGCACGGCCGCGTCTATTTCCCCGAATAGCCCTTGCCGCTCCTTCATCGGCTTTGCGCCGCGTGCTTTTTCAACGCGCGCCATAAGTTGGGAACGTGTCGTTCCTGCCGGGACATTGCGGATTATAGTACCATCAGGAAGGCGGACATCAGGCATTCACGTCACTCCGGCAGGTCGTTAAAATCAATAACGCCGCCACTTTGTGGAACCGCATGGCCTCCGAACATGCCGCGTTTCTTTGCTCCTATCTTCTTGGAGACGTACCGCTCCAACTCACCTTCGTTGCCGCCAGCGCCTATAAACGCATTGTGATACGCATTCTCATATTGCTGCACGGCGTTCTGGAAATCCTTGTCAGGTTGCCCAATGTCCAAATTCGCAGTGTTTCTCGAAATCAACTCTACGTCGCTGTTTGACATGGGCTGGAATGGATTCTTGCCGCCGTTCGCTGCTGTGAGTTTAAGGACTTCCGCAAGCGCGCCGCCGGCCTTCAACGTGTCAGCCCCAGCCTGTACGCCCCTGGCATTGGTTCCGCCCCATTGAGACATTGTGGGCGCGAGAAAGCCGGTCGCGAACCATTCATTCTGCGAGCGATCCTTCAACATACGGGCAGTTATGATTTTGTTGACGGCATCACGCCGCACAGACTCCAGTTTGTCCGGCGTCATTTGCGTACCAGCCTGCAGCTTCTTCAAGTTAGCCTCAGCCGTCAACGCATCGGCTTGCACCTTGCGCGCTCGCCACGGCTCTATTTTAGCATCCGCCGCCGCTTTCGCCGCCGCTCGCGCATCCGCCCGCGCCTTGTAGGGATCGGGCGATCCGATGGTGAACGGCTGCGCTGGCGCCGCGTCAAACTGGTCGAAAGGATTTGCCATTATCGTTTTAGTCCTATGGTCCCGCGCTTGCCAAAATAGGGCGCATTCAATCCCTGCCCCTGCACATGGAGATGGTCGCCCTCGTCAACGATACGGACGCCCGGCCCAAAATAGTCCCGCAGAGCCTGGGATGTGGTCCCGGTATAGTCCGCAGCGTCACCGGAGAGA
Organism: Rhizorhapis sp.; assembly: GCF_035276005.1. Lineage (NCBI taxonomy): Bacteria > Pseudomonadati > Pseudomonadota > Alphaproteobacteria > Sphingomonadales > Sphingomonadaceae > Rhizorhapis > Rhizorhapis sp. Next base: position 30,307 of record NZ_DATEMB010000043.1, on the reverse strand, counting down.
TGCATGCTACTGGGCAAGCCACCAACAATGCGATTGCCTTCCACCGTCCTGCGACCACTCGTCATAGTGCCTGGCGCCATCATAGGATCACGGAAAGGGGCGCGGGCCGGAACCCGCACCTCCCAATATTTTCTGAGATGCACCAACCCCATATTTCGCGTCAAAATCAGCGGCCAAGTTCGGATTCTTCCGCAGATGATCAATGGCCCCCTGTGGGGCGGCGGTTGGCGCGAGAGCATCCCCACGCGGCAATCCCTGAGGATAGATCGTGCTTGTCCCGTCATTGTTCCTCTGCACGAATGGCGGTGGCAGCGTCTTGTTTTGCAGATAGGCTTTCGCCGCATCCGGGCCGAGTTGCTGGGCTATAAAGGCATAATCCGCCGCCGTGTCATTGTTGACTGGCTTTGGGTTATTTCGCTCCCACTGCTCTTTCCACAGCCAGTCAGACATGCTTGTCTTGCGGTCAGCCTCACGCTGCTGCAATGCCCGCTGATTCTGGAATGACTGATTAACCATGTTCGCAGTCATGGGCTGACGTGTGAAGGCATCACCAATCGCTCCGAGTGCGAGGCCAAGACCGTCCTTCAAGGTAAACTTCCCGCCCTCCAGCCACCGCCTGTTATCCGGTATTGTTGGCATTTGAGGCGCAGTCATGGGTTGGACTTGGATCAGCGGGGCGGCCAATTCACTATCGTTGAATTGCAGGCCCCTGGAGTTTCCGAACATAGCCATCAGACCAACTCCGCCAGCTTGGCATAATCGACGGTCATATACTCACCCATGATCTTCGGGCCGAGAGCCTCGGGATAATGTTCGGCTACATCCTGCGCCATCACGCCCACGTGCCGCTGATCACCTCCTTCCTCGGTAATGTAGCTGTAGAGGTAGGTTGGGAGTTTACCCCACTGGCCTACGTGCACTACGTTTTTCTTCAATCGCCGGTCGGACGCCATGATCGCCGCCGAACCCAACTGAGCGCCTGCCCCAAGCAACGCTTGCCCAAGGCCGCCGCTCGTTTTGGTCGTCTGGGAATTGCTCCAGAGGCCGCCGAGACCTTGTGCCAGCTTCTCCGCACCGATGTATGGCACTTCTGCGGCTGTTGCACCAAGCGCGCCAAGCGTGGCAGCGTCGGCATTGGCGGCCTGGTTGATACCAAGGCCCAATTGCGCCGCGCGTTCCATGCGCCCCATCTCATCGCCATAGCTTTGATAGCGCAGGCGGTTTTCAGCCTCTGCGAGTTGCTTGCCAAGCTCCCCTATCTGGCGCGATGAGCCTGTCTGCCCGGCATTGGAAAATAGCGCATTGATCCTGTCCGTGACGCTATCGCCGGTCTGATCGATCATGCCCTGAAGATAGGGGTTCTGCTTGTCGAGATATTTGCCGCCAAGCACATCGGCGGAAAAGCCGCGCGCGCCCTCCAAATCCTGCCCCATGTCGGCAGAATAGGTCTTGTAAGCGTCAAAAAGGCTGTCTCCAATCGCTTGGACCCTGGGAGCATTTGCGTCATAGGTACTTTTCAGAGCGGCAGAGGCCGATTGCAGATGCGGCATCGCCTGCTTTGAAGGGCCTGTTGATGTTTTCTGCGATGACAAGCCCATCAGAGCGCCTTTCGCAGGCTGGTCTGATGCAGTGAATATCCGGAAGCCTTCATTACCCTTGCCCATCCTTCGCGCGATTGAATGACCGCGATTTCACAACCATGAAGCCTGCCATGGGCTTCTGCTTGCGGAATGAGCTGAGACACGACCGTCTCTAGGTTTCCTGCCGCCAATTCACCGTGAAGCTCTTTCAAGCCGCTGGGATATGTGCGGATGCTGGCCAATATAGCAGAATCGGACGCCGTGAAAAGCACCATTTTCCCGGTGGCAATCTGCACGTCGAGCCATTCCAGCGGGTAATATCTCGGGTCCAGAATCTTGGCGAACTCACCCCGGAACCGCCAATATGCGGCTATGCCTGCATCGTCTGCCAGACCGTTCCGTCGCTCACCAGCGTGCACCACGATCCCGCTGTTGCCGGGAGGATCGCTGTCCCCGCTGCCCCGCCCGCTATCGGGACGACATTGCTCGACGCGCTCACCACGGTCTGCGCCTGGCGGTTGGTGATCACGATCTCGCGCCCCGGCCATTGCGCTGCGTTCGGCAAGGTGACTGTGCATGATGATCCCGATTTGTTGTTGATCAGCCAGACCTCAGTGTCGGCCACTGTGAAGTCTGCTGTTTTGGTGACTGGCGCGCCCCTCCCAAGCAAAGCCCTGCTGGTCAGGAGGGAGTTGAGCGCAAACGCAACTTGGCGCACCCATTCAGGGCGGTTTGTGTCGGTCGTGGAGACAAACAGGCTCACTTTGCGCCCTCAATCGTATATTCGAGGCGGACGCCGTTGCAGTAGGTCCACGTCGCACTGGCGGGGATCTGCACTCTGATCCCGTTCCATTGCCCATTTGAGCGCAGCGGTAGCCGCCCACTGCCCCGCATGGAACCTGACACCTTGAGGTTAGGACTGTCCCCAGCGCGTTTACGCGCATCAATGGTTACGGTTCCGGTCGTCGCATCACTAATCAGCCATGCCCCGGTTATCCGCACGCTCTTGCCCTGCTCAATCTCCATCGGGGGCAGCGCAATGGACATCGCCAGATTGTCGCCGGTCAATGTGCCCACGGTGTCGCTGTAGTTGACGATCAGGAAAAGAGGCTGGCCACCCGCAAAGATCGACGCATCCAGCGAATAAGGCACGGTATCAATGCCTCCCGGATAGAGCGCGTCGATGCCCTCAAGGCTCGTGTTAAGCGTGAAGCCCTGAAACACCATCTTGACGCCGGTTTCCGCGACCGACCATTTCTTGCGCGTCCAGTTATAGGACCAGAGCCGCCCTGGATCGCCCGGCATCGACCATGTGACGGTGGTTGAGCGTGGATCGACTGCCGCGCGTATGCTCGATACGATGTCCGCGCGACTGTAGGACTTGAAGAAAAACTCGTCGATCTCGTCCACACCAATCGGCAAAACCTGATTGCGGTCGCAGACCTTGAATCCCTGATCAGAGAGGAAAAACACCAGCAGGCCGGCTTGAGCCACAGAGCCTTTCGCCATGCAGCCGATGTCCTTGCTGATCTCGTCGAACTGCCAGACAGTTACGTCACCGGTATAGGTGGCCCGCTTGACCGAGCGCTGTTGCAGGATGACACCCGTCTCCCCGCCGCATAGGCCCATGATATCGCCACCGGACGGGAACGGTACAGAAAGGCTTTGGTTCGTCCCCGCCGTCCATTGCGCACTGTTGTTGTATCCTGAAATTGACAGCGTATTGCGCGCCGAGGGGTTCCCGGCGAGAAATGCTTGCTGCCGCACCGTGGCGACAAGATCGCTTGCTGGTGGGCTTCCACCGAGCGCCGCCGCGGTCCCTGCCGCGATGGCATAGCTCACCGGAGCAGCCCCGTTGACCGCGATGACGTTATCCCCGAACTGATCGAATCTCCAGATTGTGGCCGATAGCGCGCCTAGGACACTGGCCCAGGTTCCGCCGACATAATGATAGAGGTTGGTCGCCGTACCTCCAAGCATGCGGGAAGTGCCGTCCGCGCCGATGAAGGAGGCACCCCCGAGAATGCCAGACAGCGCCGTGGTGACAGCGGAAAACGCCTTAACCGGCCCATATCCGTTCGCTATCGCGGTGACATTGGAGAAGTCGCCGGTCGTCAGCGGAACGTCAGGCGTCCATGCCGGGAAGGGGACTGTGGCTAACAACGCGCACCCCTGATTTGCGCTGGGCCGTTCGGGACAAGTGGCCCAGCGCCCCACCGATCCGTGCGGCTTTCGCGTTGCAGGCTGGCTATGGCAAGGTCCAGCTTTTCGGAGCACAGCGCGATGGCCTCAGCGTCCCGGATATAGATTGCAGCCTCCAGAAGCGTGCCAACAAGGTAAATGTCCGCATGCTCTTCCAAGAGCCAATTTGTGTCATTCTCCGATGTAAGGGGTGATATGCGCGCAAAATAGGTTACCCCGAACACCGTAGGGGCCGATGGGGGAGGTGCGAATGTGATCGTGCGTCCCTCAATATAAAATGCTTTGGGCGTTCCTGATGAGCCTGAGAATGATCCGGCTGCGGCTTGCGGCGCGATCTCGTACAAGGGCCTGTCTGGCGCCCCCTCAATGTAGATTTTGCGCAGTCTGCGGAAGTCAGATGGCAGCACATAGCTTTCGTCAGCGGTTGTCCATGTCGTGCGCGTCTCCATGTTGACGGCACGCAGTTCACGATTGAGCCGCGCTTCCAGAAGTGCCACGAAGTCAGGAATCCGGTCTTCAAGGTCGTCGCGGTCAAGCCAGAGCGCCACCTTGTCGCGCAACTGGCTATAGTTGCCGATGGTGCCAGCGATGATGACTGATAATGCAACCATATTCGAGCACCCCTAAGAACTCACGGCGTCAATATACGCCTGAACCTCTGTCTGGATTGTCCCGTCTGCCGCCAGTTTGGCGATGACCCCATGATCGTTGCCCGGATAGGCATTGCGCGTCACATTGCCGTTGCTGTTGACGACTAAGGCATGCTGCCACTTCTGAATGTCGAGATAGCCGCCCTGTTCACCCTTCATGGCGTATAGGATTGCCATCATGTCGCCGAAACCGCGTGTGCTGGTCTGAGCGATGCTGTTCTCGACACAATAGGTGCCCCATGCGCGCTTCCAGGGATCCGTCGCGTGTGTGTTGTCGGCATTCTTGATCCGGAACACAGGCGTCTGGAACGACGGTTTCGAGGCCATCAGGATCGGCACGGGGCAATTGCGAAATACCCGCTTTGCCTCAGTGAGGCCGAAATTGTTATTGTTCTCCTGCGAGCCGTCATCGCTCGTGCCGCAAAAGGCAATATATTTGGCTTTCGCCTTCATCAGGTCCCAGCCATTGCGCGCATCGATACCGTCGCCGGCAGACGAGATCAGTCCATCGACACTGTGCCAGGTGCCGCCGATCCCGATAACTATGCTGTTGTCCGCAGCGGCGGCGAGCAATGTCCGATATTGCGTCACGGAGGATGTGAACTCGGTGCGCTGACGCATGGTCGCCGGTGAAGCGCGGAACTGATCGACGATGTTTTGAGGCCAGGTCAGCGTCGTGGTGTCGCCCGTGCTCCCCTGCCACGCGCCAAGCGGGATCGACGCGAGCTTCGCGTGGCTGATACGAGTGGCCGCGTCCTTCAACAAGATGTCGGCGGCCGCAGCGGAATATGTGTAATTGCTGGTGACGATCATGCCCTTGAGATCGACTTCGCCCAGCTTGTCAGCGCGCGCGATCAGGGCGAGGTTGTTCACGCCGTCGATATCGCTGTCGATGTCGTCGTCCCATATGAAAGCGACAGGTGCAGTTGGCGCGGCAAAAACGCTGGCTGTATCGTTGTAGCTCCAGGTCTTGCGCTCACCCCATAGGTTGCTGATCTCTTGCGCCGTCAAAACGCGGCTATGGATGCTGACGTCACCCACATGCCCTTGCATGTGATTGACCTTGGTGGAGCTATCTAGGCCCTTGCAGCCCAGCTGTAGATCGCCAGCGCCGGCGCAGGTTCCCGTTGTGATTGGACCTGCCGCCGTAATGGTGCGCGTCGTCAGTTCTACGCCATCAAGATAGAGCTTGATCCCTGCCGTCGTCCCCGAGCCGTCATTGGTGACGCAGAGCATATGCGGAACCGCCTGGCTCACCACCGTGTCTGTTCCATAAAGCGCCATGCTGGTGGTGCCGTTATGAAGCTCAAAGCGCAGGCACGTTCCGGGCGAACTGAACTTCCGGATATTCATGTCCCAGCCCTGATTGGTGCCGGAGCCAAGCGCCTTGGTCAGGACACTGAAGGCTGTGTTTGTCGCATACCCGCTATCAAGTTCGTGACTGACCCATGCAACAATGCTGAACGTCTTATTCCAATCAACATAGGCATCGGCTTGGGTGTTAGCCGCCGCATTCCCGTAGCAGCGCCCTGTACCGTCGCGATTGATCTTGGCCGATCCGCCAAGGTCATCCGTGAAACTTGCTTGAACTATACGAGCGTACATGTCTCCACGCGAGCTTGTGCCATTGGGGGTCAGTGTGCGGGAAGCGTTCAGGCGATCAGATTGCGCGCCCTGCGAAGCGCGCATGCGGAAGTGCGTGACCGCATCCAGTGTATCAATCATGTCCGCATAGCTATCGTCGTAGGTAATGCTCGACTTTCGAAAGCCGTATCCCAATCCGGAGCCAGGATAGATAAACCCGCCCATTATGCATAAACTACGTTCAGGCCAACAACGTCTGCCGCCGTCAAAGCGCCCGTATCCGCGTCGGCAGAGCCGGTGGTGAGCGCATAGGCAATGCCGGTATTGAGGCGAAAACCGAATGCGAAGTCAATGACGAACCCCGCCGTAGCAGGCAGGGGAATGGTCAGAACCGGCGTATCCGTCCCCACTGTGGGCGCGCTAGCCTTGTCATAGATCTTGAGATAGCGCAAGGCAGCAGCGGCATTATAGCCGATGATCTGCATGATTGCGCCGCCTGACGCCTTCGCGGATGTGGCGTTGGTCGAGGCTGCGGTAGAGACGATGCGCGAAACAGAGGTGGTGGAGCCGCTCAAGGGAGGGGTAGGCGTGACCGAACCTGAACCAATTGTACCGGAAACGACCAGCGCTCCGGTATTATCCAGCCTGGCACTTGCCGACTGCCCGTCTGTCAATGGCGCAGGGGAAGCCTTATATTCCCCGAGCAGATTACCCATAAATCCTCCTACACCCGCAGTTCAGACGTGCGCAGCCAGCGCCAGTCGGGGTCATTCAGTTTGCGCTTCAGCTTCTTGTCGGCATCCGGGCATTTGTCCGCGTCGTAGACATACCAACCCTCTTCGTTCAGCCATTTCAGCACGAAGATCGGCGGGATGGTGGCGATGGGATTGTTATAGTCGGACGTGATGGTCTTGCCGTTGTGAACCTGAAGCGCCTTGTTCTGCTCAATCAGCGGCTCAAGGTCCTGCACCGCCTCAACGGTCATGTTTCCGTCATCGTCACAATAAAAGTGACGGGTTACACCGAGTAAATTGGTTTCGGTGTGGATCAGTTTCACGCCAGAGGCTCCACGGTGACAGGGCGCTTGGTCGGAATGCACTGACCCGAATCAAGAAGGTGATTGGCCAGAGCCTCCTCGACTTCCGCTACATCGCCATGTTTGACGACGCGGGTTCCTTCGCGCACCGGGCCAAGTAGGCGGCGGCCATCGCCAAGATGCACATCAGGGCTGCAATTGCATTCGATCCGTACCAGCTTTGCTTCGGTCATGATCATCTCCAAAAGGGTGGGAGGGCCGAAACCCTCCCTAGTTCATCAGCTGGTGGTGAGATCGGCCACAACCATGTGAGCAAGCTCGTTTGATACTTTTAGGGTATATTCCACGAGCATCTGGCGCTTCTCGGTATCGCCGCTCTTCGACAGCTCCCAGTTACGCATGGGGCGCAGGTAATCGACCTGAGCCATGCGAGGGTCCACGCCGATGACGGTACGCGCACGCACACCATAGGGGTGAGGGATGGCCGCCAGTCGCCCGAAGTCGCCAACATAGACATCGGCCGCACCGATGATCACCGCCGCCTTGTCGCCGGTATCGCGGCGCTGCTGGGCTACGCCAGCAAATGCCGAGAATGCCTGCTTCTGGAAGCCGCCCATGTAGAGCTGGTTGGGCTTGCCGCCGTTGTTGAACGCCAGCAGATGGGCCGCCTTCAGCAGAGCTTCCGTGAAAGCGCGCTGTGTGCCGTCCGTTGGTGCCGCAACGACGCCGCCAGAGAAGCCGCCCCCCGAACCGCCCGCGCCGCGCGAAGCATTGGTGGTAATCCAGCTTTCGATGCCTGCCGACTGACGGGCCGTGCCGGCAGCACCCGCCACAGATGCCTTATTGGAGAGCATCTGCTTTTCCTGATCGCGGGCCAGCTCGAGGCCTTTGAGCATGACCTGGCGCGCCATTTCGGTTTTCCGGCCGGCCTTGTTCACAGCATCATTGGTGCCGGAAACAACAGCGGTCTTGTCGGAAATCTGACAGCGGTTGCCGACACGCGCCGGGACGTTTGCCGCATCGAGTGTGGCGTCATCACCTTCAAGGACGGCATTGTCATCAGCAGCAGCGGTCAGGTTTTCCGTCTGCCACTCATGATAGGTGTTCGTCGCCTTGCCAGTGCCGATGTTGTTTATGAACGGGGTTTCCTCCGGAGCCACACGATAGATGATGTCCGAAAGGTCTTCGCGGATGCCTACGTTCGCATAGGTCGTCGCGGTATTGGTAGGAAGTGCCATTTACCGTTTCCTTTCAAAGAGCAGCGCGGCGGCGTCATCGCCACTGCGCGTCAGCCCGAAATTGTTCATTGCCTGGGTTTTACGCTGTGCTGTGGAGGCCTGCTGCTGGCTGCGGGTCGGCTTGACGCCGGGCCTTGCCATGCGGGGCATCTCCTTGGCGGCACGAACCCCTTCCATCTTCTTCGCCATCAGCTTGTCGAGCTTGTCGGCTTTCGCGCGCCACTCGGCAGCTTTCTTCAAGGCAAGGATGTCGGTTGAGGAGGCTTCCGCCATCAGCTCCACGGGGTAACCGAGTTCCGAGCCGATGGACTGCAACTCAGTCTGCAGTTTCGGCCCTTCGGATGGATCGAACCATTCGGGTAGCTGCTCTTTGAGGCGCTGGGCATCGGAACCGCGTTCCGCTTGCTGCGCCTGGGTGCGGGCAAGATTTGCTTGCTGCTGAACCTGTGCGATCTGCTGGTGCAACTGCTGTTGCTGGTCAGCCCCCGCACGATACGCAGCGTCCTGCCGCTGATAGGTTAATACATCATCCGGGTTTCCTGTGTAAAGCAGTCTTTGATCCGGAGGCTGTGGCGTGAACTGCTGTGCGTAGACAGCGAGCGCCTGAGCGTGATTATCGTGGAGTTGTGCAATCACCTCTCGTGCTTGTGTTTCCACCTGCTGGCGGGTCTGCGATGCCTCGAAACCGACCTTCCGGACATATTTGTCGCGCTCGGCCTCCCGGCGCGCTACGACAGCCTGGGCATCAGGCGGGAGAGTTTCCCAGACCTTGGCGTCTTCCTTGGACCAGGACGCCGGAAGAGGGGCTTTCTCCACCAGATCAGGTTCGCCCTCATCTTCCCCGCCTTCCTCTTCGCCATCACCGGCCTCTTCCTCCTCGGCAGGAATATCATCTTCCGAAAGCTCAAGCTGCTGCTCTTCCTGAGAGGCCTGCTGCTCACCTTCCTCTTCGACAAGGAAGTCATTGATGGAGGGAATGTCGTCCTGTTGCTCACCGCTCATAACCATTTCCTTTTTGCGACCGGAAGTTCTGCTATTTCTCTGGCTCGGTTGATCTGGTGTTCAGCCACGCCCCCATTCGCGATGATGGCGCGGAGATGGGCTTCAACCTTGTCAATTACGTTGCGAGCGACGGCGAGTTTGACGATTTTGTCCGAAGCCCACGGCTCCTTGGCCGCCACAGCAGTCAGCGCCTCCATGTATTCCGCGCGGATGCTGTCGAGCGCCGGGGAGAGGAATCCGAAGGCCTGCTGTGCCTGCCTGCCGCGTTCTGCGAGTTGCTCGGGGGTCATTTATCCAAGTCTCCACCTTCGCGGAACTTCTTGGTTTCCGCGTCCTGCGCCGCTTTCATCTGGGCCAATTCCCGCTGCTGCTCGATCTGCATCAGGCTCAATTGCCATTCACGGTCCGCCTGCTGTTGTGCGAGATTGGCTTCGAATATCGCCTTGTCGCGCGCCAGTTGTTCGTTGAGTGCAGCTTCCTCGCGCTTGGCCTGTAGTTCGGCCTCAAGCTGCTGCTGCTTCAGTTGCGCCTCAACCTCAATCTGCCGAGCCTTCAGCATCATGTCGCCTTTGCTCTTCTGCTGATCGGCCTTGACCTTTTCGGCTTGGATCATCGCGTCCGCCTGCACCTTCAGCGCCGCTGGGTCTTGTTTCTCTGCCTTGGGTCCAAGAGTGGCGGGATCGGTCAGGTAATCGCGAACCGAACCAAGGTTGGCATCGGCAATGACGCCCTTGACCATGTTGTAAAGCCCCTCATCCGTGACGATGCGGGAACCGCCCTGTGCTGCGGCCTGCATGATCTCCAGTACGGTCAGGCGATATTGCAGGCGCTGGTCCTTGCGGCCTGAGCCAAGGCCGACGCGAACGCAGACCTTCATATCGTCGGGCCACTGGCGCGGGTCCACCGTCTTGGTTTCGCCGTCGATGGTGATCTGCATTGGTTGCCCAAACTCGCGCATGAGCCGATATTTTTTGAGCATCAGCCGGGCGAAGGCTTCCGCAAAGTTGCGCGCCAGATATTCCTCGATCTGCTGGCCCTGCGCCTGCATCAAGGCTGTGCCGGTGGCGGTCTTGTTCAGCGTGTCCGCGTCAAGGCCCTGGTTGAGGCGGGTAATGCCGGTGCGGGTTTCCTTCTCGCCATTCAGCACCTCCATGAACTCAAAGGCGTTCTGGGCAACGAACGGAATTTCGACAGGCACAGGCCCCTGCGGTCCGACATGGCGGATGATTCCCGCTGCCCGAACGGTCAGGAGGTCGTCAATCGTCGTGTCACCAATTGAGCTTTCGGCAATCGTCCACCGCGGTGCGTTCGACTGATACACATTGTCCAGCGCCTGGCGCATCAGCACAGACCGCGTGCGCTGGATGTCCATCACCTTATCAGCAAGGCTCTGGCCGATGATGCGATGTGGAGACGGGAAAGGGCACCAGATGACGCCTGGTTGCTCATCGATCTCCTGAATGGCATATTGCCCGTCGCGCATCAGAACTCGCGTCCCGACACGATGCACCAGCAGCAGTTCAGCTATCCCGTCCCCATTCAGGTCATAGCGAGCATACTCCTCGCGATACCAGACCTTGCGATTGACGCCTGAACGGTTGAATGCGCTGCGCCAATAAGGCCGGTCCGCCCCATCGCGGGCGTCAGAGAGAACGCCATTATCCTCGCTGTAATCGTCCGCGTCAGCAAGTTCGTCGGTATCAAAGCCCATCTCCGCCAGTTCGGAGAGGGTCTTTGGCGTCTTGAAGCCGATATAAACCCCATCCTCGTCCAGATCGCGCGTATCCTGCGCAATGTCGCATTCCTCATTAGGAACGACATAATCACGGAACTGCGGCGGTTGAGGAACCAGAGCGGCGACACGAAAGGCCGTCTCTTCGGCGTCCAGTGGTGAGGCGGCAATGATCTGCGCGCCTTGGTCCACCATTTGCGCGATTAGTTCAGCCGGCACGTCCTGCTCAACACGCTTTGGAGGTTGCACCTCAATGCAGCATTTGGCCGTGCTAGTCTTTTCGAGTAGCCCAGCCTTGATCCAGTCATGAAGGAAGCGATAGCCGTCCTGCCCCTGCATGAACTGATGCGAGACAGCCGCCGTGGCCTCTTCGGCAGTGTCCTTGTCGTAATATTCGAACTCAACGACACGATCCCCGCTGACCATCGTGCGGAGCAGTGAGACGGTCATATAGTCCACGACCTCGGCGACATCGCGGGTGACAACCTGGCTGCGCCCCTCTTCCTCGTCTCCGAATGGTTCGCCGTTGTAGAAATCGATGGCGACAGCGCGCTCTTCGTCAATCAGCTCGTCGCGGGCGTTCTCTTCCTCTTCGCGGAGGAAGGAGACCATTCCCTCAATATCGATCTCCGGTTCGTCGTCTGGCGCGTCGATTGGCTGGCTTGCCATTAGACAATTCCCCGATTGCTATAGTTGATGACACGCTGGATTGCTGGCGGCTTGTAAGTCACAGCCATGAGGCCGAATGCGTCTGCACAATGACTCGACCAGTCATGTTCTGGGCCAAGGCCTATCCCGCGCACCTCGTCCTTCTTTTCGTGGTACCAACCCAATGCCTGTAGCCCGCCAGCGCAGCGGGTTTCATCAAACCACATGCGGGGGAAGAGACGACGAACAGCCTCGATGCGAATATTAGCTGCGCCGGCACCCTGATTGGGAACAACCGTTACCGGGAACGCGGCTTCCCGCAGCGCGCTTTCGTAGCTGACCTGATAGACCTTATCGTGAGCCGCGCCATCATGGGGAAGAACGACTTCGCAGCCGTCATAACCCTGTGCCCGCATCCACGCGACATGCGCAGAGAGGGGTTGCCCCTGCGCCTCGTAATAATCCACCAACTTGATCTGCTGGCCGATGAACTGCGCCACCCAGATTGCGCACGCGTCAGCTTTTGCGCCCGTTCCGCCGATGTCCCAGAACGTGCGCAACCGCATAAGCGGGTCCGCGGGCACAAAGCCTATGCGGCTCTCGGAGCGCGCCAGCGCCAGTGACTTTGCGAAGTAGGCTCCTTCCGCAACGGTCACATATTCGCCGTCCCAGATATGCCCATATTGGTCAGGGTTGACCCTGAGGCAATCAAGGCGCTCCTGCTCAAGTTCAGCAGGTAGCCACGGATTGTCCGAATAGTTCGCCTGAACAACAAGTGAATTGGTGGGTGGATCACCACCGCGAAACATCGCGTCAACCGGATCGGTGCGCATACGCGGGTTCCAGCTGAACCACAATTCAGAGCCTGGGGCGCGAATGGTTGGGCGAAGTAGCTGGAGCGAGCGAGAGGAAAGTGTTTGCGCTTCCTCCACCCATGCCCGATTGAAGCCCTCCAGCGACTTGATGCTTTCCGCCGTATGGTCCTGCATCCCCTGGAAAATGATCACGCCATTCCCTGGCGTTTCAATCCGATCCGCCAGAACCTTGAAGCCGTCTTTTTCACCAAGGCCGAATTCCTCGATCTTGCTTTCGAGCAGGCGCTTTGCCGATTCCTTCAAGCTCTTTTGCACCTCGCGGATACAGACCGAGCGCATGCCGCGATTAGCGAGATGCTCTTCAATCAAAAGCCCCGCGAAGAACCACGACTTGCCGGAACCGCGCCCCCCGTGCGCCGCCTTGTAGCGCGATGGCTGTAGCAACGGCTCAAACACGCCCGCTGTGTCGATCTGAAGGGCTAGCGCTTTCATTCGCCATCCTTAACGATGCGGCGCGTGATATTGATCTCTACAGGTCCGCCGTCCTCGCCGGTGACCTGCATTGGCAGCACCTTTCCGAGCAGAGGTAGGAAGGATTGCGGATTGGCTGAGGCTTGCGTCTTGAGATAACCGACGAGGCCGTCCTTACCACCGGCTTGAGCGGCGGCTGCCAAGATGGCATCCTTGAGTAAGGCGGTTGTTTTGTTCAGGACGCCTTTCTTGCGTCCCTTACCGGCATTGGTTAGGTTTTCAGGTTTCCCTTGCTTTTGGCTTGTATTTTGCTGGCGGCCCGCTGTCATAATGGACAAACCAACTAAGGCACAAAAACCACTCTGCCTATGCGGTCAAATTCAGCATACCTAAATTTTTGGGAATTATATACTTGACTCCCTAAAGCGGATCAGGTAGTTATCTTCTTATCAGGAGGCGATAGAGCCTCAAAACAAGGAGATACGGAATGGCTTACATCGCAATCGAATGGACCTATGGCCGCCCGAACACTGGTGCGGACGAAGATGAAGCCCGCGCCGCGTCCGCTGCTGAAGCCGTCCTTGACGCGGCGGGCGTGGACTACAGTGAAGCCGAAGCCGAGTATCAACGTCAGTGGCTCGAATTTGACGACGAAGCGCCGATGAGCGGCCTCGCTCTGACGTGGATCAAGGCCCGTCAGGCGGCTGACATCGCTCTCACCGAAGGATGGCACAACACGGACGGCGCTTCCTGCTCGATCGTGGCGGGCTAAGTCATGAGCAAGTCCACCATCAGCACCTTTGAACTGTTCGAGATGTTCCCCGATCAGGAAAGCGCACGGGCCTATTTCGAGGCTCGCCGCTGGCTGAACGGCGTCATATGTCCCGCCTGCTCGGAGGCAAAGCGCATAGGGACGCGCAAGGGCGGCTTTTATCGTTGCAACGCTTGCCTGCTCGATTTTACCGTCCGCACCGGAACCATCTTCGAGCGGGCTAAGGTGCCACTGCATAAGTGGATTTATGCCATGTATCTGCTTGTTACGAGCCGGAAGGGCATCAGTTCGATGCAACTGGCGAAGCAGATCGGCGTCACTCAGAAAACCGCCTGGCATATGCTCCACAGGCTTCGGGAGGCGTGGGCGCTCGAAAGCGAGGCCAACGAACTTCGCCTTGCCGCGATGGGGGATGGCTTGAAATGACCGTGCGCATAAAAGCGATCCTCGACGCTGTGACCGATCGCGTCCTTTCCTACAAGCCGAAGGACAGAGGCTTACAGGCAAAGAAGATCGGTCGCCGTGTGAACCGGCAGAAAAAGAAGGCTGAAGCCGGGGAGGCTCAAGACGATGGGGAGTCATCTATATAATTCCCAAATTTTTTAGGCGCTGCACATAGCGCCGATCAGCACCCGTCGCCCTCACAACCTGCATGATGGCGCATGGACCATGCTTGCGCCAGTACGTCAACACCCGCGCACGTGTCACGGGGGGTCTCCCCAATCTAGCCATTCAATCCCCCTGCGCCTCAATGATAACCATTTCCTTAACCCCGTCTAAATTGCCCTCAGAAGCCCGTACAGATGGATTGTGAAATTCCGCGCCTCCGTTACGTCCTGAGATGATTTTGCCTCTGTGCTCGTCTGAGGCTGCCAAATTGGGCATCATTTCCCCCTGCATGCCTGCCACCTAACGATATCGCTACTTCCCCCCGTGACGCTCCACCGCAGTTCGTCCAAGCGCTCGACGTTGCGATATGTCCGGCCGTTCGCGAACTGGAGATCGGCGCGGGTGAGGTTGGGCGGGAGGTGGCCGGGGTTAGGGGGCATCGTCAGGCCTCCACCATTGCGACCTTGACCTTGCGGCCGCGCTTCCCCTGGACAGGCTTCCCCGGTTTCCTGCACGCGGCACAGCGGCGGGAAAACCCGTTCGTCCTGAGCGGCGTCTTCACCTCGAACGGGCTCTGGCAGTTGGCGCATTGCGTTGCCCAAACTAGTAGTTCGGTTTTCCTCCCGTCCCTGCGCCGGTAAGGCTCGACCCCGACCAGTTCGTATTGCTGCTCGTCGAGAAGGATGACGGTGCCGACAGTTGGCTGCTCGCTGAAATCAAAATCCATCTTCATCGCCCTCGCCAAAATTCAGGAACGGGTCATCCTCACCGATCGGCGGCGCCTCATCGATCCAGAGCGGGGTCACGTTCGAGGGTGGCGCGCCGCGGTTCAGGATCGGATTATCCGCCGCCAAGCTTTGGGTTGGTTTGTTGGGGACATTCTCGCCGGGAGCAACCGATGGGGACACTGATGGGGACATTTCTGGGGGTCCCTGTAGGGGGGCCCCAGAATGTCCCCTGTGTCCCCCAGCCTGATTTTTAGATGTCCCCTTATGTGTCCCCTGATGTCCCCTTGTCGGTTCGGCGGGTGCTTTATCCTGCCAGGTGCGCCATACATAATCACCAAAAACGCGCACAATTCCGTCGTTTTGTAGTCGCTCCCGGACCCGTTGGAATGACTTTTTTAAGCGCTGATATTCAGTGTCCCCTTGAGTGTCCCCATCTGTCCCCAAGGCATTTCTGTACTTCTGCCGCCAATCAACCAATCTGGTTACTTTACCAACGATCATCCGGTTAATTTCACCGTCCGGAATGTCGTTCGGAGGATAGAAGCCGGACTGCTCCAGCGTCTCATTGAGCATGCTCAAGGCGAGCCTCGCGCCATCCGGAAGCTTTGCGATTTTCGCCCCCACGTTGTCGCCACGCGGAGCAAGGTCCACGTCGGTTGCTTCGACAATGCATGAGGTTACGGGATCTCCATCCTCGTCCTGGCCAAGTTCCACGACCTTGAGCTTGAACAGCATTTCAATGCCGTCCTCGCCGTCCTTCTGCTTCGTGATACGTGCTTTCTTCGTCTCTCCTGCTTCCACGATGATGATGGTTTCCGCGCCGCCTTTGAGGCTCGAATGGCCGCGCGGCTCTTCGCTCTCGGCGTCCTTGGGTCGGTGGTGGACCGGCATGGTCAGGCATTCGAACTGGTTTGAAAGCCGCTGGCAGTTTGCGACGTAGCTTACCATGTCGTCGGTGTTTTCCTTGCCGGCGCCAAAGGTCTTCGAAATCGTGTCAACGACGATCAGGACTGCATTCTCGCCATAATGTTCTTCAGCGGTCCGGATCGCCTCGATCACGCGGTTCACGTCCGCATCGGGGGCCTGTAGGTCGACGCTGGTAGGGATGAGCGCGAAAGGCACCGATTTGACATCGTGGTGCCGCCTGAACGCTTCCACGCGGTTCCGGAGCCCTGAGACGCCTTCCGCGCAGATATAGACCACAAGGCCCTGTTTGACCTTGCGGCCGTGCCATTCCCAGCCCAGCGCGACGTGCAGCGACCAGTCCAAGGCGAGAAAGGTCTTGCCGCTTCCCGGGTGCCCGTACAGCACCGCCATGCCGGTTGACGGCAGGAGATGCTTGACAAGCCACAGGCCGGTCAGCTGCATTTCGATCTCGTCGAAATATTGCAGCGGAAGCGGCTGTGTCTCCCGCTGGTCCATGTCGCTGCGGTCCATGGAAATGATGTTACGCCGCATCCCGACGCATCCTCCCTGTTTTGATTTCCGGGATCCTTGGAGGCCGGGAGAGTTCGAGGCGTAGCGCCCGGGCAAATTTCGGGCTCGCCACGTCGATTGCGCGGAGGTCGCGCAGCGTCAGGCGGGCGTCGTCGGTCCAGTCAATGACGCATACGCCGCGGCCGCCGGCCCGCAGCCAGTCGAGCGGTGTAGCGTGCAGAAAGATCGAATGACTCTGGTCAAGGGCGGAACGGGCGTCGGCGATCTCGTCCATGCCGAGCGCCCAGCAATTGCCGACACGGGCATACCATGTGTCCGGTTGCGAAGGACGAAAGGCGATGAGGTCTATGATACATCCGTTTTCCATGGCTGGAATGATGATCGCGCGCGGCCCGGAATCAGTGGGGGTCCAGAAGTCGTTTCGGCCAGTCTCGATATTCGCGGCACCGACCAGGCTCTCACCGAACAGTTGAGGCGCTGGAATGCCGTGGCCGTGCAGCACTGTCATGTCGCGGGCGGACATCGCGTTCAACATCGCGTCGAACTCGCGGCGCAGCGGGTTGTGCTGCTCCGCCCTGTATTCGTTCAGGATCGCGCGCTGGTCGTGGTCGAACAGGTCGGCCGTCATAACCCCTCCCTGTCGATGAACGGAGCGCCAGAGCGCATCAGAAAATCGAGCGCGCTCTTCTCCTGCCGGAACACGCCGCAGAGATGACCTTGCCGAGTGTACATGTTGAGCCGGTCACGCTGGTTGGCATCAGGCATTTTTGTGCCGTCCTTGAACTCCAAGAAGGCCACACCACCGCAATGCCACGTACAGACGAGATCAAGGACGCCCGCCGTCAATCCCTCCCGCTTAGCTTTGCGCGCGGCCCATTGGCTGCGCTTGGCTGCGTTTGGCACCGCAAATATATTGACGGCGGGGCAGAGTATCTTCGCATCCCGGATGAATGCGGACTGGCGGGCGAGTTCGTCACGAGGATCTGTGTCCTTGGGATCGATCCACCAATCAAGATCCGCATCATCTTCGTCTAGAAGGGCGGCAAATGCGTCCGTCATATCATCCGCCCCCGATAGGCCAGCTCATCCGCCAGCAATTGCGCGCAGAGCTTCACCGGCACGCGATGGGTGCGGGCAAGGCCTTCCGCCGTAAACTGGTCCAGCGACCGCGCACCGGACAGCAGCATTTTAAGCTGCGCCCTTGCCCCCGCCGCCGAAATGGCGTCCGTGTCTGCCTTGCGGACCCTCATGCTGCCAAATCCCCCCATCCAGGGCGACCCAGCCTGTGATGATAGCGCGCGATGGCCTTGAGCAGCCGCCTGCTTCCATCCTCCGCATCTGCTCGGGCGCGGCGCTCCATTTCCATATTGGGCCGCTCGTTTACGTTAGATGGCTCTTTGTCGAGATTGGGGCCAACGCGGCTACCGCGCGATAAGGTCTTGCGAACTGCCGTGACTTTTGCCCATGCGGCAATCATCGTGTCATCAGTGACGTAGCCGCACATCTGTCTGATGAGCGCCCTGGTTTCGGGGTGCATGGTCGTGCTGCGCAAGCCTCCCATTCTTAACCTTTCCTTATGATCATGGTTTCCAGATTAGATTAATGTTCTACTATGAAGCACTTGTATTAACGCGCTTTTTTGCAGGCGCGAACGGGTATAATTTAAGGCTTATGGACGAATCGGAACTTAGTGTGATCGAATGTGTCGGCGGCCCCGGCGTGGGGATCTTCGAGGCCGCCGACACTGCGACCCGGCTGCTCTGTGGCAGCGTGGGAAATTATGGCGTGACCGCGCGCCGTTGCGGGGTTTGCGGTCACGCCTTGCGCCGTAGAGGCAGGTCCGGCGCAATCAGTGAGATTGAGAATGGCGCTCATGCCGCCGCACCAAAAGGTAAACGGTTGTTAAACCTCGAATATTTGTTGCAGTTTGTTGACAGCCGAACCGCCAAGGAAGACCATATCCAAAATAGGAATCGGGTCGATCCACCAAAAAAGCGGGGTACGGGATGGCTGAAATTCTGCTTGTCGAAACATTGCCCTATGTCGAGGCGCGCGGCGGTCTGTTCCATGTCCATATCGAGGGGCGCGACATGGCTTTTACGCCCCACATGTTTCTGGCCTGCATGCAGCTCGCACAGCGCACCTATGCAGAATGGGCCAGAGGGCAATGTGAGGTCGTCAGGGATGCGGCGACGGCAGGGCATTAGGCGGCCCTCTCCAGTTCTTCCAATTTTCGGAGAGCCTTTTGGAAAGTGTCTAATCTCGGGAAGGAATTGCCTTCCTCAATTTCAGCAAGCCGATTGCCGCCGCCAAACAGGAGCCGTGAGACGGTTTTTGTCGAACACTCGCGCCGTCTGGCATATGCGTGGACACGTTCGATGAAATCATTGATGTCTGACATAGGCGCACCATGTAGTTTTCTACATCGCCCGTCAAGTAGAAAGCTACACTCACGCCATGTAGTGCCGTGGTGGCATCATCCAGCTATGGATGTGAGGGACAGAATCAGGCAGATTATTGAGGCCAACCCAGAACTTTCGTTCGCGGGGGTGTCGAAGGCGGCCGGCCTATCGGATAGCGCCGTGCATAAATTTTGCACCAGGCAAGTCCAATCCATGACCCTTGGCAACATCGAGAAGGTGGCTGCGGCGTTGGGAATGTCCTTGGTAGAACTGCTTTCGCCGGATGAAAATGACCGGAAGGCTGAAGCTGAAGTGATAGAAATTTGGGACCATATACCGCTGGAACGCCGGGAACAGGCCAAGGATATCCTAAAGACGTTTGCGACGGGGGAATAATGCGGACAGGAGCAATCGCGTTGGTTATGCTGCTATCGGCATGCGGGGATGCAAGAGATGATTACAGCAGAACGATGGCCGCTGATGCACAGCGGCGCGTTGGCGCAACTGAATCGGACCTTGAGGATCTAAAGCGTCGAATAACTACAATGGAGGAGAGGCAGGGCGCAACGTATGAACTGGCGAAGGCGACATACGATGCCCACGAGAGCCTAAGAAAGACCTTCAATAAGAATGTCGATATAGACAACCGCCGTAGTGACGCCATCGACACCCAATTGGGGAATTGTGGTAAGCAGTGGATACAAGGCGATCAAGGTTGGGTCACGGTTAATCGCGATTGCTCCAAGCTCCCAGCAAAAAAATAACCCCACACCCACACGATTTCCGGATACCTATCCCCGCTTCGGCGGGGTTTTTCGTGCCTGCGCGGAGACAATGTAAAAAACTACATTTACCGCTTGACGTGTAGAAAACTACATCATAACATCCCCCCATCAGCCACCCGATCTCCTCGGACGAAGACGGTGGCGCAACGATGGGGAATGTGATGACAGAGATAGCGCAGACCGCAGCAGAAGCCTTCGCCCGCTACGAAGCGGCTTTTAAGGAAGATCGCCTCATTCAGGTGAGATGGCATAAAGAACAGGATGGTCGCCATCTCGCCTGTGCGCTGGGCGTCCTGGGTGACGCTGTGGATGGTCCGAACAAGTGTCCGGCCACGATCATGCCGCGCTGGCTTGCGCAAATGGTTCCCACATTCTTCGACCGTCAGAAATTCGATGATGCGAAGGATTGGGGCCTGCGCTTCTATGCTGCGCTTGACCGGATCGGCGGCAATGTCCCGTTCAGCGTTGTCCACGACTGGCAGGCCAATACGGTTTGCGTTTTAGGCATTGACGCGGCGAAACTTCGCAACCGCGACACTGCCCCACATGAAGCCCTGAAGGCGCTACACGAACGCTCGCTGGCTGGCGAGAAGATCAGCGCGGACGAATGGAAGCCGGTGCTTAAAAACGTCTACGCCTACGCCTACGCCAACACCCACGCCTACGCCTACGCCTACGCCAACGCCTACGCCTACGCCTACGCCAACGCCCACGCCTACGCCTACGCCTACGCCGACGCCTACACCAACGCCTACACCAACGCCTACGCCAACGCCTACGCCTACGCCAACGCCTACGCCTACGCCGACGCCTACGCCTGGAAGCGTCTGGCTGCCTACGCCTACGCCTGGAAGCATCTGGCTGACGGCATGGTCGATGCACTCAACCGCGTACCCGTGAAAGCCTGACATGACCGACCAACTAACCCGCCTTTCCGAAATGCGCCGAGGACTTGAGGTGATGGACGGTGAACTAGAGGGTATCGACATCACGGCAGAACTTGACGTCGCGATTGACGCCCTCGCCGCCGCCGAAATGTGCATCGAGAACGCCCGCCATGACCGGCGCTGGGGCGTGTTTGGCAAGCCTGAGATGGAATGGAGGGTGTGATGCCAGCCAACAACGAACGCTTTCTCGTCCTCGGCGCGCTCCGCAACATCGCGCAAGATTTGTTCGCGGCGAGCAGGACGACCGAGGGATGCCGCGCGCTGTGGATATTGGGCGAACTGCTCGACCGGCGCGACGTGCCACGGTCGGCGGTGAAGGAAATCAGGGCGCTGTCGGCTCTTGCCGCTGGCCCGCAGGAATGGAGGTAAACATGAAACTCAGCGACTATTTCAACGCGCAGTGCGACCAGCACGAGCTAAAGAGCATCTGCGTGAGTCACGACCGTTATGGCGTTGGCATAACCTATCACGCCTATGCTCACTGGAACGGCGAGCCGTCAGGAAAATGTGCTTCTGCCTATGGTGACACGCCCGAGGAAGCGATCGCCAAGGCCGTAGCAGAGGCGAACGCGCTGCGTGGTCGCGGGGTTGTGATCCCTGATGCGCTTGAGGTGGAGCCGACCGGCTTCCCGCCGCTGCCAACCGGCAAGCCTCCGCATGGGGTTTACGGGTGATGACCAACGACCAGATCACCTTGCTTGAGGACAAGCTGAACATTTGGCGCGAGGCGTCCAAGACCGGCACATTCGAACTGCGCGACTATTACCGCCGTTGCGCCGACGCCCTTGAGGAATGCCTCCATGAAGCAATCGAAGGGAAAGCATGATGAACAGCGAAGGTTTTCGCGTTGGCGATTTCCTGATCGAGTGGCGCGATGATGAAACGGTCCAGATCACCAATACGCGATATGGCCGTTACGCGATGATGCGCAGCCTGGACTTCGAGCACTTTCTTAACGCCATGGTCGAGACTGCTGAACTTTCGGTGCGGGAGGCAATGTCATGACCCACTACCCCAACGGCTTTGTGCCTGACATCGAATGCAAGCGCTGCGATGGCAATGGCTGGATCGAGGTCCGCCGCCACGGCATTCTGCGCGGTTTGCATCAGGAGGATTGCCCGGACTGCTGCGGTCACGGTTGGCGTCCCATGACGCAAGACGAGATCGAAGACGCTGCCGCCGATGCATTCAGCGACATGTGCGAGGGCGAACCGCCTATGACCGCGCAGGAACGTCACGAGGCGGCATTCCGCCAGAAGCAGGAGCTGCGGAAATGAGCAACCTAACCAAATTCACAGAAGAAGATATTGCTGTCGGCCCCGTTCTAGGTCCGGAATATCGCGCCAGCAACAGAATGGCCGAAGCGATGCTTGAGAAATTTCAAGCGGAGCACCTGAGGCCGCTCGTCGACGAGTTCGCCGATAAATTCCGTGAAAAGCTGTGGGATGATGTGCGCGACTGGCTTTTGTCCGATGCTGAGATGAACGTTGCCGGGGAAGTCCGGCACATGGTTGAGCAAACCATAAGTGCCCTGCTGGCCGGTGAAGAATGGGCCATGAACCGATACCCCTATGCGGACTATAGCAAGGGCGAAAGGGTACGTGCCGCTGTCTGCAAGCATGGCGGCGATACCATTCTTTCCCGCCGCATCGCCGATCTTGAGGCCGAATTGGCCAAGAAAGAGGAAACGATCAAATGGATGCGTCGATGACCCCCTGGGCCAACCCGGCGAGCTATCAGGAGCGGCCTGTCGTCAGCGATAGCGCGGAGAAGAATGCCGCAATCGTGGATGAAATTCTCGCGATGCTTGGCGAACCCATACCGGACGAACCCATGGACCGAACCAGCAAGCTCGTGCTGCTTGGGTGCGCGTTCGCCATGGGCGTGTTTATCGCGCTTCAGATTGGAGGGTGAGGGATGGGTATCGCATACCACAAGGACTTGATCCAGGGTTCGGATGACTGGCTTGCTCAGAGATGCGGGCTTTTGACCGCCAGTGAAATGAAGCTGATCATCACGCCGACGCTCAAAGTCGCAAACAACGACAAGACGCGGGCACATTGCTTTGAGCTGCTGTTCCAGCGCCTCACCGGCTATGTCGAGCCGGTGTACGTCTCGGACGATATGCTACGCGGCCAAGATGATGAGATTGAGGCGCGGCTGCAATATTCCAAGCACTTCGCGCCCGTCGCCGAAGTTGGCTTCATCACCAACGATAGCTGGGGATTCACCATCGGATACAGTCCGGACGGGCTAGTCGGGGACGATGGCCTGATCGAGTGCAAATCCCGGCGCGGCAAATATCAGGTCCAGACCATCGCGGAGGACAAGGTTCCCGACGATTACATGATCCAGATACAAACTGGATTGCTGGTGACGGGCCGGAAATGGTGCGATTTTATCAGCTATAGCGGCGGGCTTCCGATGTTCGTCAAGCGCGTCGAACCCGAACCGGATATTCAGGACGCCATCATTCAGGCTGCGATAGCCTTTGAAAAACGCATTGTTGAAACCGAGCGCGAATACCGCGCGACATTGGCCGCTATGTCGAAGCTTATTCCGACCGAGCGGCGGGTAGTTCAGGAGATGTACGTATGAACGATATGTCGCCAGTCATCGTCCCGCGTAGCGATCAGATATCCGCTGATGACCTGATCGCTGGACCCCTTACCATCCGCATAGGCGATGTCGATATCCGGCCTGGCACTGAGCAGCCGGTGACGATACACTATGACGGTGACAATGGCCGCCCGTGGAAGCCATGCAAATCCATGTGCCGTGTCCTTGTGGCAGCATGGGGGCCGGACGCGAAGCTCTATGTTGGCCGATCGGTCACGCTCTACCGTGACCCGACCGTCAAATGGGGCGGCATGGAAGTGGGTGGCATTCGCATCAGCCACATGAGCCATATCGACCGGGATATGGTGATGGCTCTTACCGCGACACGTGGCAAGCGCACGCCGCACACCGTCAAGCCGTTGGCTGCACAACAGCGGGCCGACAAAGCCGCCGAATGGGCATCGGAACACATATTAGCGCTAGGCATGATCGACGACCTGGACGCACTAGAGGCCCATATCGCATCGGGCGCGAAGGCAATGACCAAACTGGCAGCACAGCGCCCGGAACTGCATCAGCAGGTGACGGACGCTTACGCTGTACGGCGCGACATGCTGGCAACAGAAGGACCGGCAGACGAACAGCGCGGCGAGGGTTTTGTCGACGATGACGACGACGAATTTTGATCGTCCGCATCCATGAGTTGAGCGGCGGCAAATAGCACCCCGCCGACCCTAACAGGGAGAACCACCATGTTCATATCACGCAAGAAGCATGAGGCCATTGTGAAGGATCTTCATCAGGAGGTCCGCGCCCTTGACGCACTGGCCGCGGAATACAAGCGCGAGCGGGATGCGGCTCGGATCGAAGCTGCTGCCAATGCGGAGGACGCGGGGAAATACCGCCGCAGCAAGGCGAACCTGAAGCAGTTTCGGAAGGAGGGGGTGTGATGGGGGCGCCTTTTGAAGCATATGGCCGCGAGCCGAAAATGCCGCTGTGGGCGAAACTGCTCGGTGCAACCTATTGGACCGGTGACAGCTCGGTGCGAACCAAGATCGGGGAGATTGGCTACCGCTATAGGACGGTAGCCTGCAAGGCGGTGTTCTATGGCGACATGATTGATGGCGACCGCCCATCGCTAATGCTGGGCTTTGGCTTCTTCACATGGTTCGCGCCGATGCCGCTATGGACCCGGCGCTTTTTCCGGGGCGGCGACTGTGGAATGGACCGCCCGTCGTACGGCTTCAGTTCATCCGAGGAAGCATTACACCTGCATTGGGGCAAGCGGTCCAAGATGTTCTGGTGGCCGTGGGGGCTAGAGCATATCCGCACCGAGTATCTAGGGACAGATATGCGATGGCACGATGACCGAAGCCACCCAGATGCCACAGGGTCGCGCAAGCATCCAAACCCGATGCACCGCTACACAGGCCCAATCGGCCCGGAGAAGTGGAACGAGGTTCACCCTTACCGCTACATGCTCCAGTCGGGCCAAGTGCAGGAAGTCGAGGCGACCATAACCCGCCGTCGTGCCTTTCATGGCAGACAATGGTTCGGCCCGCTCCGTTTCCGGCGCCTGCTGCGTTCGATCATGCCCAAGCGCGTGTTTGACAGAATCGACGTGCAGTTCAGCGACGAGGTTGGAGAGCGCGCTGGAAGCTGGAAGGGCGGCTGCATCGGTTGCAGTTACGATATTAAGCCGGAGGAAAGCCCCCGCGCTGCGCTCATGAGGATGCAGCGGGATCGACGTTTTCGATAACCAATCAACAGGGAGTGGCCGGTTCCCAACAAGACCGGCCACAGAATTTCGATGACCCCACCAACCCCCCGAGCGCGCTTTTACGCGGCGCGCATACACGAATGGAAGCGCCATGTGCAGTTGAAGGGCCACAGGGCGACGATTGAGCCGGTTAGTAGGAAGGTGGCGAAGTGACGTACTATGCCAATTCCAAGCAAGTCCTCCACGGCAAGGCGCACGTCTGCGATGCGGTGGATGAGGTATGGGCGGCGCGGATCGTGGGGGCTTTGAACGCACCGGATCGGATGGCCGATCATTTGGACGCAGAAGCCGCGCGCCGTCCACGTAGGCGACAGTTCACGAGAGGGATCATGTTCGCCGCGCAGGAAGTCCGGGCGCGGTTTTGGGAGGATGGTAATGGGTGACGTCACCAAAATTGAATGGGCTGACGCGACCTTTAACCCCTGGATAGGCTGCACCGAAGTCAGCCCCGCGTGCGACAATTGCTATGCGCGAGGGATGATGGATGAGCGCTACAGGCGTGTCACATGGGGACCGGGCGAGGATCGAGTTCGCACTTCCAAGAGAAATTGGGCGAAGCCTCGCAAATGGAACCGGGAGGCTGCCATCACAGGGATGCGACCATTCGTTTTTTGCGCCAGCTTGGCCGACGTGTTCGACAACGAGGTTGATCCAGCATGGCGCTACGACTTGATGCAGCTTATCGAGACCACGCCGAACCTGGTATGGCTGCTGCTGACCAAACGCATCGGCAACGTGATCCGGATGACCGATGCGATGCATGGACACCGCCCCCTCCCGTGTAATGTCGCCATCGGGGCGACAATGGCCAACCAGTTTGAATATGACCGCGATCGACGGAAGTTGGCGGAGCTCAAGCAGCAACGCGGTCCTTTATTCACATTCGGCAGCTTCGAGCCACTTCTAGGGCTGATCCTGATGGATAACAGCGCGCCGGACTGGATCATCGTTGGCGGTGAAAGTGGCAAGAGCGCCCGCCCGATGAATCTGGATTGGGCAAGATCAATGCGCGACCAGTCGCACCGGCTTGGGCGAATTTTCAACTTCAAGCAGGTTGGCGGTCGTGGTGCCGACAAGGGCGGGCACGAACTGGACGGACGGACGCACTTTGATCGTCCCGCCGTGCCGATGTTGGCCACGCAATGACCGCCCGGGCGCGCATGTGGGAGGAATGAGGATGAAGCACAAATTAGCAATTGCAGCCGCTCTGTTTTTAGCGGGCTGTTCCGACCCGAATGAGGCTCGCCGCACGGCTGAATCTTACGGGTTCAAGAACGTCCAGACGACCGGCTACCGCTGGACCGGATGCGGCCAGGATGATGATGTGCGCACAGGCTTCACCGCTACCGCGCCCAGCGGCCAGCAAGTGACCGGCGTTGTTTGCTCCAACTGGTCGCCGTTCGGGAAATCCAGCACCGTGAGGATAGATTGATGACCGCCCCCGCGCGCATCAGCCAGGCCGATATGGAGCGCGCCGCAAAGGCCGTGAAGGCGGCGGGGATCGAGCGCGCGCGGATCGTTATGGATTTGGAGAAGCAGACAATCGAAGTCATCATTGGCGAATCGGAAGATGCGCCCGCTACGTCAAGCGATTGGCGCAAAAACCAGCCTCTCTATTCAGGACAGGGATAATGCGCAGGAAGGGATTGCCATACACCAAAACCGTCCGCTCCAAAGGCAAGGTCTATGTCTATTTCGACACGGGCGAAAAGGACCAGCGCGGCAACATCATTTACAAGCCGCTCCCGCCACAATCCGACGCGAAATTCGGGACCGTCTATGCCGCAATGCTTGGGCACCGATCCCGCCATTCCATGCCAAGCGTTTTGACCGCAGCAGAACTGGTCGGGAAATATCAGGCCAGCGCGCAATTCGCCAGGCTGGCGGCCTCAACACAGAAGCTCTATCGTATTTACCAAGGGCGCTTTGTCACCATGCTCCCGACTGCGCCAGCCGGAGAGATTGAGCGCAGCGACATCGTGGCGTTGTTCGACAGGATGGGAGGCACGCCGGGAGCCGCTAACATGCTCATCGCCTCAGTCTCCGCTCTGTACCGCTGGGGCAGGCGGGGCGGACTGGTGGCGAACCGTCCGACCGATGACATAGACCCGAACGAACTTGGCGAGCATGAGCCTTGGCCGCAGGAGCTTCTCAATGCGGCGCTGGCGAGCGATGACGACACACTGCGTCTTGCCGTGCATCTGCTCTATTACACGGCGCAGAGGATCGGGGACGTGGCCGCAATGCGCTGGTCGATGATCAGCGACGGGGTGATAACGATGCGCCAGCAGAAGACGCGCAAGGACATGATCATACCCCTGCATCCGGCGCTTGTGCGCGAACTGGACCGCCACAGCCGGGATCTACGCACCATTCTGTTGAATGGCGGGAAGGCGTTTAACGAATCGAGCCTGCGCCGCCTTATCCAGAATTGGGCAAAGGAGCAGGGGCAGAAGATTGTCCCGCATGGCCTCCGCAAGAACGCAGTCAATGCGCTTCTGGAAGAAGGATGCACGGTTGCCCAGACGGCGGCGATCAGTGGCCAGTCCATGCAGATGGTCGAGCACTATGCCAAACTGCGAAACCAGGCTTCACTGGCCCGTTCAGCCATGAAATTATGGAGCGGAACGGAAAGTGAATCTTCAAACCGAATGGAAAACCATTAAGAAAAGGGCGGAAAAGCGTGACTTGTCGTTTAGGGCAAATTAACCACAGAGCCCTAAGGTGTAATTATGACTGCCCGCAATCATCAGCCGGATGGAGGATTTTCCGCCCGTTCCAGCGGCGTTTTTGCGCCCGGCGGACACGACGCGGCGCACCTTAGCCGGCATCTTCTTGATCTGACCGACATTTTCCGGGCAAATGACCGGAAAATGCCCGATGCCATGGTGACCGAGATGCGGCGCCATCTGGAAGGCTGCGTGACGACGGTCGAAACCGGCATGCTGTTCGCCCTTCGCGCCAAGGCAGGCGAAATAGCTTCCTTGCTGCCCGATGCCGTGGACACACTTGGCCACGGCTATAGCTGGCGGGCCATTCAGCTACACCCGGAACTGGCAGGTCCGGAACTTGTGGCGCATATGCGGCATCGCGCCTGCATTTCCATTCTCGCGCGCAAGGGCGGCAGCGTCACGCCTGACGGGCCTGCGGAGACAGATCTTTCCTGGCTGCTCGACGACCCGGACCGATCCATTGCCGACGCGGCTCTTGCTCTCTTCCTGACGGAAAACCGCTGGGCGGAGCCGGATCAGGAGTTTGTGCTGGTTCGTGCCGATGTCCCGGCTGAAATCTATGCCGATCTCGTCTGGACGGTCGCTGCCATTCTGGCAGGGGCTCTTACCCGCACGGGTATCGCTTCCGGGCGCAAGATCGATACCCTGATGGGTGAGATCGGTACCGCCATGCTGCGCCAATATGACGAGGAAAAGGGCCCATTTGCGCTGGCCATGAAATTGGCCCGGCTGATCAGGGACAGGCGGGACGGCTCCGCAAACCAGGTCCAGGCGCTCGGCCAACGGCGTTACCTTCTGCTCATGGCCTTCATTTCGCTAAAGCAGGACGTGCCGCTCGACCGGCTGTTCGCCCTGCTTTGCAGCGAGGATCCCGAGCTTCTGCTCGCCATCATGCGGCGTCAAGATTTGGCCGGCGATGAGGCGAGCCGGCTGTTGCTGGACCTGCAGATGATCCGGGGTGATCTTACCGACGCGAAGCTGATCGATCTTGCTCGGCAATATGGTGTCTTGGAGCGGGAGCAGGCCGAAAAGGACGCAGCGGCGGTGCTGCTGCCACAGACTTATCGCGACAAGTCGGCCATGCTCTACGGCGTTGGCTTGCCGGGACGGACGGCAAAATGAGTGCCTTGCCCGCCGGGCAGGCGGCAATCCAGGCGGTTGTAAATTCGCAAGGTGAACTGGTTTCAGCCGATCCCCTGCTCATGAATCTTCATTTGCGGGCGGGAGGGGAGGAGGGCGGACCACTCGCCATACCGCAACTGGCGGCGCTGGCGAGATTGGCCCTGCGCCTCAACACGCTCATTTCCCGTCCCGTCATCGCAGCCGACCGGGACGCCGACATCGACATGTGGGTGCGTGCCCGTCCCGACCATGGAATGGTGACTCTGACGATCGCCGACTGGAAGGAACGTGACGCCGAGCCACCCAGCCCTGTTATAGAGCAGGAACGGCAGGCGGACCTTGTCCGGGCGTCGGAGGGCTGGAACTGGCGGATCGACGGCGAACTTCGCTTTCTGGCCATGCCCCGCACCGCTCCCGCCACCAATGGAGAAAATTGGCCTGAGGCGGGAACGCTCCTGACGCACTTCTTCAGGCTTGAAGAAGGCGAAGATCATCAATTTCCCATTTTGAAGGCGATGGCGGAGCGCGTTCCGTTTCTCGACCAGCACGCAGCCGTGCGCGAGCGGCCGCAGGAGCGTTATGTCCTGTCCGGCTTTCCCATTTTCGATGCGCATGGTTCCTTGGTCGGATATCGTGGCAAAGCGGCGGCCGCCGGAATCCCCGCAGCCCAAGGGACGCCGACGCCCGAACAGGGGGCTTATGCCCATATGTTCGGGCAGCGCCTGGATCGCGCATTGCGTAAGCCGCTAGGCCGGATCATCGCCAATGCTGAAACGATCAGCGGCCAGTTGCAGGGGCCATTGCGGCGGGATTATGCCGCCTATGCCAGCGACATTGCCGCTGCGGGTCGGCATCTTATGGAACTGGTCGATGATCTGGCGGATCTCCAGGCCATAGAGCGGCCCGATTTCAATCCCGTCATGGAGGACATTGACCTAGCCGACATCGCCCGGCGTACTGCGGGGCTGCTCGGTGTAAAGGCATCCGACCGCAAGATCAGGATCGAAGCGCCGGGGCCTGAGGAGAGCCTGCCCGCTACCGGAGAATTTCGACGCTCCCTTCAAATACTGGTGAATCTGGTCGGCAATGCGATTCGCTATGCACCTGAGGCTTCCCTGGTTCAAATCCAGTGCGAACAGGGTGAGGAATGGGCCAAGGTCATCGTGGCGGATGAAGGCGGGGGAATTGATCCTGAGGATCGGGAAAAGATATTCGACAAGTTCGAGCGGCTAGGCCGCGACGACGCAGGAGGAAGCGGCCTCGGTCTCTATATTTCCCGCCGTTTGGCGCGTGCGATGCAAGGTGATTTGACTGTTGAAGGCACGACTGGAAAGGGCGCCCGCTTCATCCTGCGGCTGAAGGCACGGTAGCGGGATTCTTAGAGTGATTTCGAAGCAGGTGGAATCACCTGCTGGCTCGGAAATCACGGAAAACAAAGTCTCCCTAGAGGCATTCCGGTTCAATCAGAACCGGAAT